>NZ_JBAEAP010000256.1:0-1794 GCF_056205495.1 Psychrobacillus sp.
CATCACCTTTTCAATAACGACCGGTGCAAGACCTTTTGAAGGTTCGTCTATTAAGAGAAGTTTACTTTCATTAACGAAAGCCCTAGCCATCGAAAGCATTTGTTTTTGTCCTCCGGATAGATGCCCCCCATCCTTCTTCCAATACTTTTTAAGATCTGGGAATAGCTCTAAGACATACTCCTGCCTTTCTTTTGCAGCATCGTCATCCTTTCTCATGGCTACTTTTAAATTTTCCTCAACGGTTAATGCTCCGAATATACCTTGATCCTCGGGTACATATCCGATACCACTTGACGCAATCTGATGAGTAGCGTGCGAGGCAATTGATGAGTCATCGTATGTTATGATTCCTTTGGAGGCGGGTGTAAGGCCCATAATCGTTTTTAAAGTGGTCGTTTTCCCTGCTCCATTTCTACCAAGCAGCACACTCACTTCTCCTTCCCTCGCTTCAAAAGAGACTCCCTGCAAAATGTGATATTGACCAATATAAGTGTGAACGTTTTCTAATTTAAGCAAGGTGCTCATCGTATAAACCTCCCAAATATGCATTTTGAACGGTTTCATTGTTCATGATTTCATCAGGGCTACCATCTGCAAGCAGCCTTCCATTGAACAAAACCATAATAGAGTCGGAGAGGTCCAAAATCATATCCATCTTATGTTCAATCAACAAAATGGTTTTGTCTCCCTTTTGTTTAATCTGCTTGATCACATCTAATATTGCTGGAACCTCCTCTAAAGACATACCGGCGGTCGGCTCATCCAACAGCAGCACCTCTGTATCTAAAGCAAGAAGCATGGCAATTTCTAGTTTTCTTTTTTCCCCATGAGAAAGCTCATTCGCAAAGGCATATGCTTTTTTAGACAGTAAAACCATCTCCAGCAGCTGTTCTGCCTCTTCCTGAAATTTATGGTAGCTACTAAAATGACGAAGCATTTGATAACGGACTTTTTGTTTCGATTGCACCGCAAGCCTAACATTTTCCATGACAGTTAGATTTGGGAATACATTTGTTATTTGAAAGGATCTACCTAAGCCTTGTCGCGTCCTCTCGATAGAAGAATACTTAGCCAAAGATTGACCTTTATAAAATACATCTCCTTCCGTTGGCTTCAATTCACCACTAATTAAATTAAAAAAAGTTGTCTTTCCAGCTCCATTTGGCCCAATAATGGATTTGAAATGTTTTTCGGGCATAACAAAATTCACATGGTCTACTGCAATTTGACCTCCAAATTTAATCGTAAGGTTTTCCGTTCTTAATATAGGTTCCATTCGAATTGACTCCTCTCTTAAACACTAACCTTGCTTTAGAAAAGATCTATAACAAGGTTAGTTTCCTTCCTAATCCATATTAGGCAGTCAGTTTCTTCAATTCTTTAATATCGTTACTTCTTGTTTATAATTGGTGGCTCCGTTTCTTCTGGTGACAATTCTCGAATCAGAACAGGAACGGGGTAAGGGATGCCATCCTGTTTTTCTAGCTTAATAGAATACAAAGATTGAAGTGCCTGATGATCTTCCGCACGGAACGTCATTTTTCCTTTTGCAGTTTCAAAAGACATACCTTCCATCAACTTAATGAGCTCATTGGCATCTGTATTACCCTCAGATTTTTTTAATGCTTCTACAATAGCAATGGCTGCTGACATACCACCAGGAGTGAAAAGATCAGGGACATCTCCATTGAAACGTTTTTTATGCTCCTCAACTAACCAATCATTAATTTCATTGTCTGGTAATGTGTGATAATAAACCGAGAAACCCTCCATACCAATTAACGGCTCCATAAT
>NZ_JBAEAP010000257.1:0-2288 GCF_056205495.1 Psychrobacillus sp.
GAGGAGGCAGCTCTACAGCCACCGGAGCTTTTATCCATTTGACCCCGAGGGGCAAGGGGCTGAAGCTAGCCAAATAGAAAAGCGTAAGCCCCTGTGTTTGCCCCGACAGGCAAATGGAAAAAGCGAGGAGGCAGCTCTACAGCCACCGGAGCTTTTATCCATTTGACCCCGAGGGGCAAGGGGCTGAAGCTAGCCAAATAGAAAAGCCTAAGCCCCTGTGTTTGCCCCGACAGGCAATGGAAAAAAGCGAGGAGGCAGCTCCGCTCATATTAATATACTAAACCAATGCGAGTATGCGTTTTTTGGAAAAACTCTTCATTAGGATCAAAATAATCTTCACTAAAATTAGCTATAAATTCCTTGTTTTCGTCTAGGTATCCTGCTCCCCAGGTCGGATCCATTGTAAGCCAACGATTATCGACTTTCGCTTCTACCCATGCATGTCTATCTGTAGTGTAGCCTTCTACAAAACGGGCTTCGATATTACTTGCACGTAAGAGTGCAATAGTAAGGTAGGCGTAGTCCTGACATACGCCCGTTTGAGAATTTAAAGTTTTTAAGGCACTGTCATCCCATCTGAAGTCGTCATTTTGGAATTTAACTACGTCATAAGAAATGGTATTAGCTACAAAGTCATAAATAGCTTTTGACTTTTCTAATTCGGAAGTTTTTCCTCTTGTAAGACTGTTTGCTAGGTCAATAATTTGTGGTGCATCAGATTCAATTCCTCTTGAAGGAAGAATATCTCGTTTATCCTGTGCAGCTGTAGAAATTATATCGAACTTAGCAACCTCATAATATCTAAAGAAGTCATTTTTAGTTTCAGTTATCTCAGGGACGCTAATAGATACTTCATATTCTCCAGGACCAAATCTCAAATGAAAATAATCGTTAAATGTAAAGTCTTGGATGGGAATAACCTCTAAGGCTTGATCTTCACCTTTATGAGTTTGCACATAGAGATGTGTAGTTTGTTTTGATAGTGTAGCCTCTGGATCAATAAAACCATTAATGTGAAACGTGTATCCTGTTGTCTTTTCTCCACTGACAGGCTCAACCAGATTTATCCCGCGTTCAGCATATAGGGAAGAATAAGAGATGGGTTCCAATATCTCTAACGATGTATTTTCTATAAGCAAATCTGTTGCAGTCTTGTAAAAGTTATCTTTCTCTAAATCGGGAATCATAACCTCTAGCGTATGCAAGCCTTTGCCAAACAAAAGCGGAATATTGGAAGTAAATTGACCTTTTTTTATTGGAATTACATTACTCCACGTTTGATCGTCTTTTGATAGTCGAACCATAATATCCTCGTATAATTCACCATTCTGTATGCTTCCCTTCAATGTATAAATACCGTCTTCTTCTACATAGCCGACCTCTGTATTAAGGTTAAGACCGGCTTCTAAACCAATAGGTGTATAGGCAACATCTCTAATTCTATTTGGGTTTACATTTAGAACTTCAAAGTTTGCTGTATCATAGTAATGGTTTTCTCGTTCTGTGCTCGGTATTTGTACTTTAATCTTATACGTTCCTTCACCGTTAAAAAAATGAACGATTTTCTTAAATTTACCATCATTAATTGGAACAAAATAATCCTGTTCCTGAATATAACTATTTTCTTTTTCTGTTCGGATATTAATCCATATGTAGTTGGATTTTAGTTCATCAGTCTTTTTTATCTCACCTGCAATAGTAACTTCACCGTTAGCAGAAAACTTCTCATATTTTGGTTCATAAAAGGTAAGCCCTAGTTCATTTGCATAAGAGGAAGTGAGATCCAGTGGAGTAAGGTTTAAGCTTTTATTTTTTTCCTGAACTAAAATTTCATAAGGATCAGCTTCAACTTTTTCTATCGGAACAGGAAGGTTATGTTCTGTTGGTATTGGATTATTCAATGTTTCGGAATCATTACCACATGCAGAGAGAAGACTTAAAAAAAACAATATAGGGAATCCACGTTTAAATAACTCCATTGAACATCCTCCTTTTTATTTATAGGCTATGTTAAAGGGTAGGGTTGATTTATAATCCAAAGAAATCTTAGATCAGAGAGTAGAATTGATTTCCGCCCCAGCCGGACGCTTTCCACGGGGTGAGCGATAAGCCCTCACCCATCGCTTACGCGCGTGGTTGTGATGTCTTATCTGTCTCACTCATCCCGTAGGAGTCGCCGTCTGGCGCTCCAATCAATAAATGGGAACAGCTTTAGTATTGATAAAGAACTAATAAATTTACTCGCATAAACAAAGCTAAAAAAACTGTCACCAACCCCATTTTCATCA
>NZ_JBAEAP010000258.1:0-4598 GCF_056205495.1 Psychrobacillus sp.
GTTTGTTTTTCTTGTATAGCTTCTTCTAGCATTTGCGTATATAGATCAAATCCTACCGAATCAATAAATCCGTGCTGCTGTGAACCCAATAGATTTCCTGCTCCTCGTATAGATAAATCTCTCATCGCTATCTTGAAGCCAGATCCAAGCTCTGTAAATTCCTTAACCGCCTGTAGCCTTTTTTCTGCTACATCAGTTAACACTTTGTCCCTTTGATACATTAAGTAGGCATAGGCCACACGATTAGAACGACCTACGCGTCCACGTAGCTGATACAGCTGAGACAGCCCCATTTTATCCGCATCATGGATGATCAATGTATTAACATTCGGGATATCTATCCCCGTTTCTATAATAGTAGTTGTCACAAGGACATCATACTCTCCCTCTAAGAAGCTGATAATGACAGACTCTAGCTCCGTCTCGGACATTTGCCCATGTGCATAGCCTACTCTAGCAGATGGGACTAACATTTGTATCTCATCAACCTTGCGAGTGATATCCTCAACGCGATTGTATAGGAAAAATGCCTGTCCTCCCCTAGCCAGTTCTCTTTCAATAGATTCCCTAACTAAGGCTCCGTTATATTCCATTACATATGTTTGCACTGGGAAACGGTTTTTAGGGGGAGTTTCAATAACGGATAAATCCCGTACTCCAATCATCGACATATGGAGGGTACGAGGAATTGGAGTGGCAGTAAGCGTTAAAACATCAACGTTTGTTTTAAGCTGCTTAATCTTTTCTTTATGCTTAACTCCAAAACGTTGCTCCTCATCCACTACCAATAGACCTAAATCTTGATATTCTACATCCTTTGACAGGATACGGTGAGTTCCAACTACTATATCCACTAGACCCTTTTTCAATCCGGTAATTGTTTCTGCCTGCTGCTTCTTTGTGCGGAAGCGGCTTAGCATCCCTACCTCAATTGGGAAGTCTTGAAAACGCTCCAACATCGTTTCATAATGTTGTTGTGCAAGAATGGTAGTAGGACATAGAAATGCTACCTGTTTCCCTTCCATCACCGCTTTAAAAGCAGCACGTATCGCAACCTCAGTTTTACCATAGCCCACATCACCACAAACTAGACGGTCCATCGGTCTTGGTCTCTCCATGTCTCGTTTAACCTCTTGAATTGTCCGTAGCTGATCCTCGGTTTCCTCATACGGGAAAGCCGCCTCAAAGGTATGCTGCATCTCTCCATCAGGCTCAAAAGCATATCCAACCTCAGCCTCACGCTTAGCATAGAGCTTGATCAGCTCATCTGCAATATCTTGAACAGCAGCCGATACTTTGGATTTTGTTTTCTTCCAATCGGTTCCGCCTAACTTATGAAGCTTTGGATCCTTTTCTCCTGAAGCAACATACTTTTGGATAAGATCTATTTGATCTACTGGTACATAGAGTTTGTCTTCGCCTCGATAACGTATATGCAAATAGTCTTTATGAATGCCGTTCACTAGCAAGGTTTCTATTCCTATATATTTCCCTATCCCATGATGGATATGTACAACATTATCTCCAGGCTTTATTTCTGAATAGCTTTTTATACGTTCAGCGTTCGTCACTTTTTGTGTACGAGATTTCTTCTTACTCTTTTGCTTAAACAATTCCGAATCCGTTATGACGGCTATTCTTTGAAGAGGCAATTCGAAACCTGCTTCCAGATCTCCCTCTACGATAAAGATTCCTGGGTTATTTAAATCATTGGTAGACGTACCAATCTGTGAAGCTATTTCATAATCTTCTAGAACTGCATGGATTTTTTGAACACGGTCTTTGCCATCTGCTAAAATAACTACTCTAAATTTACCTTGTGCAAATCTCTCAGTTTCATTTTTTAGCAGATGCATTTGTCCATGGAAATTTTGCATAGGCTTACACGAAACGCTCATCGCCTTCTTTATGACAATGCCAGAAAAAGTACGTGAAAATAATGATAGGTACACTTTGTAGTTAGAAAGCATATGAATGATTTCTTTCAAGTGGTACGACGGTTTTACACTATGGACGGTCTTCCCTTCTTCTAATAAGGAAAGATACCAATCATTTTCTTCTTTTTCCAAAGTCTCTGTTACTTCCTGGATTCTTCCAAGCTCATCGAACATAACAATTCCTTGTGGATCAAAATAACTTCCTAAAAAGCTATCTTCTTCTATTAAGGAGATGTACTTCATAAACTCCTTTGGTTGTTCTCCCTGTTTTAAAAGTTCTATATCCTGTTGTATATTTTGATAAAATTTCTCTTTAATATCCGCCAGCTTTACCTTTTTCAAGCTTTCCGCTAATGCTTCCTCGAGCTTTTGTGCTAGCATCATTTTTTTCTCTTTTGTTAAAACATATTCAGTTGCAGGTAAAATACGAACATTTTTTAATTTTTTTAATGACCTTTGATCCTCTGCTGAAAAGGTTCGAATGGAATCTATTTCTGTATCAAATAACTCTATCCGAATAGGATCTTCCAAATATAGTGGATATATATCTATAATGCCGCCTCGTAATGCAAACTCTCCTGGAGTGGTAACCATCGGCTGGCGTACATAACCCATGTCTACTAAACCTTGCAGGAAATTGTCTAATACAAGATCCTCCCCCTCCTTAAGGGAGATGGAGCTATTTTTCCAATCCTCTACGTTCCCCATTCGTTTTTTCAGACCAGACACTGGAACAATATAGACACCTTTTTTTATATTTAACATGTGATCTAATGTTTCTAAACGTTGTGCACGCAGTTCGGGGCTGGCAATAGTTATATCTGCAGCTATCAATTCATCGGCTGGGTATAAACGCACTAAGTCTTCTCCAATTAGCTTGACTAAATCCTCTGTAAGCTTTTGAGCGTGTAAAAGGTTCGGTGTAACAATCAGAATGGGTTTATCTAGTTCCTTATGAAGCATTTTAGTAAAGACAGCACGTGCACTTCCTGATAGACCCGTGATTAATGTTTGGTCTATACCATTCTCTAAATCTTTCACTAGCTTTTGCATTTGTTTATCTTCGATTAATACATTACTTAGTAATTCCATTTTCACCCACCCTTATCTAATAAACATACAAACGATTTACTCTGCAATTAAAAACAGAAAAAGGCTTTGTGCACGAAGTGTGCCAAAGCGTTTACTGTATCCATTTTTTTAATGCATAATAGCTAGGAAACTTTTGCAAAGAGGTTTGACACTCTTCACAAATACACTGTATCGTATAATCTCCCTCAGCCCCCGTTTGTATATATATGTGTTGTTCTTCTGGCTCAATATTGTGTTTTTCTAAAAAAGCCTCGTCTATGGAATCGAATGGTAGCTGACCAACTTCTGTTTCACAATGGCGACATCTATAACGAATCGGCATAGCCATTAACCCCCTTTTTAGGAAGTATAGGCTTTTACTTCAACTTTTATGCACCATTAAAAACATTCATTACTTCAAGAAAACTCTTAGTAAACCATTGTTCGCAAGCATCCGCACTCTTTTTAATCGCTAAATCAATTTCTGGTTTTTCTTCATTGGTGAAATTGGAGAGTACATAGTCTGGAACCTTCATCCCGTTTTTTGGACGGTCCACTCCTATTCGAATTCGATTAAATTCCTGTGTCCCCATATGTTGAATGATGGATTTAATCCCGTTATGACCTCCCGCACTTCCCTTTTGGCGAAGTCGTAGCTTCCCGGCTTGTAAATCCAAATCATCATAAATAACAACTAATTCCTCATCCTCAACATCAAAATAATTCATCATCGGAACGATACATTCTCCCGACAAGTTCATGTATGTTAAAGGTTTTAACAGCATAACTTTTTCAGTCCCGATATATCCTGTTCCATACATTCCATTAAATTTTGACTGATTGAGGGGAATACTTAAGCGTGTTGAAAGTTCATCTATTACATGAAAACCAATATTATGTCTTGTGCCTTCATACTGCTTGCCTGGGTTTCCTAGGCCAACGATCATTTTCATTTCTTTCCATTCCTTTTAACCTTATTTCTTTTATTTTAACATAAGAGGGATGAGTAAAGCCCATAAATCAGTTTGTTCACTTAGAACATCACCCTCTTTATAAACGAAAGAATGGAACCCAGTTCCCAAACTAATAATTGTATTGGTGCATAACTAAAGACGAGAATGTTGATAAAACATCATTCTCGTCTTTAGGATTGCTTTCATAATTTTAGTAGGGACTCGCCCTTTGGGTTTATTTCTCTGAGGATGCTTCTTCTGTTCCTTCGGCATCTGCATCAGTTTCTGTTTCAGTATCCGATTCTGTCTCCACTCTTGGAGCCGATACAGTTACTAAAGTATAGTCGTCATCTTCGACAATTTTATAATCTACTTTTTCTCGAACGTCTCCAACTGTTAGCGTATCACCGATAGCGAGATTAGTTACATCTACTTCTATAGAATCTGGAATATCGGAAGGCTTTACAATAACTGTAAGTTCTCTGTTTGGCTGTTGGATTAATCCGCCTTCTGAGACACCTACAGAAGTTCCAGTTGTGTTCACTGTTACACTTACTTCTAGTTCTTCCTTCATGTTAATCGCGAGAAAGTCCGCATGAATCATTTGTGCCTTTAATATATTCATTTGATAATCATT
>NZ_JBAEAP010000259.1:0-21301 GCF_056205495.1 Psychrobacillus sp.
GATTACTAATAATAATGACGCTGTTTAACTCTGGAGAGATTCTTAATAGCTAGGTCAGTTTAACTTTAGTAGAACTTTTCAGTTATTAATACACTTTTCAAAAATTAAATCTAAATGATGCGAGGGGAGTCATTTTATGAGGAGATTTTATGAAGTTATGAGGCAAATAAAGACTTTTATAGGACGTTTCTTCTAAGGTTATGGGCCATATAAAGACTTTTACAGGCGCTATCCGAGTTTATGGGCCATCCCAAGACTTTTACGGGTCACTTCTTCTAGGTTTATGGCACGTTTCTTTTAAGATTATGGGACATATTATATCTTTTATGGGCTATTTCTGAGTTTATGGGCCCTCTCAAGACTTTAATGGGTCACTTCTTCTAGGTTTATGGGCCATTTCTTTTAAGATTATGGGACATATTATACCTTTAATGGGCGCTTTGCGAGTTTAGGTCACATTACTACTCTCTAACATTGCAGCATGCTTGTTGATTGAAGCGACAGGCGGCGACTCCTAGGGGAACAGCACGAGGGAGAGACTACAGGCTCGAGCCGTGCCCCAGGAAAGCGCCCGCTGAAAGCGAAAATCTGTGATTTCTAATTCTACTTAACAATGCGAAACTCATAATTAAACTTATATCTATAATTCCTAAATCCCATCGACATTTAATATAATACTTTAACGCAAAGGCCTAGAAGCTTAAATTATTTTAAAAAAATAACATTTTTGAAAAGAATATATATTTCCCTATTGACTGAATGCTCATTCAGTTTTAATATTGTATTAATTCATATAATTCTATTATAATGTTATTCTATTAGTAATTAGGCACATCTTAGAGGGGGAAAAGGGATGAATCCATTGTTAATCGCAAACTGGGTGTTATTCATAGGTGTTGTTCTGTATGCGGTATATCTATTTGTATATCTACTACGAACGAGATACGCATACATTAAATTGGGGAAAAAAGTTGAGTTTGAAGACAATGTGAAGGAAAGACTTCGCAAAATCTGGGTGTATGTATTTGGACAAAAGAAATTATTAAAAGACAAGAAGAGTGGATCTATTCACGTCATGTTCTTTTATGGATTTATCTTAGTACAATTTGGAGCAATTGATTTTATCTGGAAGGGACTAGCACCTGATTCACATTTACCGCTAGGACCACTATATCCAGCATTTACATTCTTCCAAGAAATCGTAACATTAGTTATTTTAGTAGCAGTAATCTGGGCATTCTACCGCCGTTACGTAGAAAAGCTAGTTCGTTTAAAACGTGGATGGAAAAATGGCCTAGTACTGATCTTCATCGGTGGACTAATGGTGTCTGTATTAGTCGGTAACGGTATGGGAATGATTTGGCATGGACATGAGGCAACCTGGAGTGAGCCTGTAGCATCTGCTGTTGCAACCGTTTTCCAAGGGATCCCTGAGGCAGCCGCAATCACTGTATTCTTTGTTATGTGGTGGATTCACTTATTATTCTTATTATCTTTCTTAGTTTATATACCACAATCTAAGCATTTCCATTTAATCACTGGACCTGCAAACGTATATTTTCACCGTCTAGATAAAGTAGGTAGACTTCGTCCTATTAATTTTGAAGAGGAAGAAGACGAGGAAGCGGATGAAGAAGAGATGCCAGTCTTCGGTGTCGGTCGCGTCCAAGACTTTACACAAGCACAAATGATAGACTTCTACGCATGCGTAGAATGTGGTCGTTGTACGAATATGTGTCCAGCGACAGGAACTGGTAAAATGCTATCTCCAATGGACTTGATCGTGAAGCTTCGTGATCACTTAACATTTACTGGAGCAGTAGAAACGAAACAAAAACCATGGGTACCTTCACTAGCATTCCAAGGAACAAAAGGAAATCAACTAGCGATGGCAGCTGGTGCAGAAGGTGCAGTAATTGAAGATATTTATAGTCCTTCATTAATCGGTGATGTAATCACTGAGGAAGAGATTTGGGCTTGTACAACTTGCCGTAACTGTGAAGACCAATGTCCAGTTATGAACGAGCATGTAGATAAAATTATAGACCTTCGCCGTTATTTAGTAATGACAGAAGGTAAAGTAAACCCGGATGCACAGCGTGCAATGACAAACATTGAACGTCAAGGTAATCCTTGGGGCCTTAACCGTAAAGAGAAAGAAAACTGGAGAGATGCTCGCCCAGATCTTCATATTCCTACTGTAAAAGAAGCTTCTAAAGCTGGGGAAGAAATTGAATATCTATTCTGGGTTGGGTCTATGGGATCCTTCGACAACCGTTCTCAAAAAATTGCTCTATCGTTTGCTCATCTGATGAATGAAGCAGGAGTGAAATTCGCAATTTTAGGTAACAAGGAAAAGAATTCTGGGGACACACCGCGACGTCTAGGAAACGAATTTATGTTCCAAGAATTAGCTGCAGCAAATATTAAAGAATTTGAAAAAGCAGAGATAACGAAAATTGTTACAATCGATCCTCATGCATATAATATTTTCAAAAATGAATATGGCGATTTTGGTTGGAATGGAGAAGTTCTTCATCATACAGAGTTACTATATGATTTAGTAATGGCGGGTCGCTTAAAACCTAAGCATGCGGTAAATGAAACAATTACCTTCCATGATTCCTGCTACTTGGGACGTTATAACGATGTGTACGATGCACCTCGTGAAATATTAAAATCGATCCCAGGAGTTCAGCTAGTAGAAATGGCGCGTAACCGTGAAAACGGAATGTGCTGTGGCGCTGGTGGAGGCTTGATGTGGATGGAAGAGCATGTTGGTAACCGCGTAAACGTTGCTCGTACAGAACAAGCGTTAGAAGTAAAACCAACAGTCATCTCTTCTGGATGTCCGTACTGCTTAACGATGCTATCAGATGGTACGAAAGCGAAAGAAGTAGAAGATACAGTAGGAACATATGACATTGCTGAGCTTCTTGAAAAATCCATCTTCGGTGAGTCAGTGACTGAAATAGAAGAGGTAAACGAAGAACAGAATGTTCAATAATAATTGCAATCACAAATTACTTTAAGTAAACTTAAACTAATGAGGAAGGGAGTGGAAATACTCCCTTTTCTTAACAGAATTAATCGAGCGAGCGTTCAGTCAGTGATATTTTATTTAAATAATCTTGAAAGCGTATACAAATCAAAGGGGTGACTGTATTGACGAAAACAGTAATTTTGGATGGGGCACGTACAGCTTTTGGTAAGTTCGGTGGAGCACTTAGTAACTTAACAGCTTCTGATTTGGGGGGAGTTGCTATAAAAGAAGCACTTGCAAAAGCAGGTGTAAAACCTGAGCAGGTAGATGAAGTGATTATGGGGACAGTTCTACAAGCCGGGCAAGGTCAAATTCCTTCTAGACAGGCAGCTAACAAGGCCGGAATTACTTGGAATGTTCAAACAGAAACGATTAATAAAGTATGTGCTTCTGGGATGCGTAGCGTAACTATGGCAGATCAAATTATTCGTTTAGGAGACGAAGAGGTAATCGTAGCTGGGGGAATGGAGTCTATGTCCAACGCTCCATACTATTTGCCGAAAGGTAGATTTGGTTTAAGAATGGGCGATGGCCAAATGGTCGACGGAATGATTTACGATGGGCTCTCTTGTTCATTCCATCCAAAGCGTGTTCATATGGGAACTTACGGAAATTCAACTGCTGAGACGTTTGAGCTATCACGTGAAAAGCAAGATGAATGGTCATACAGAAGTCACAGCCTTGCGTTAAAAGCGATTGAATCTGGAATATTTGCAGAAGAAATTGTTCCTGTAGAAATTCCCCAACGAAAAGGTGATCCTATTGTGGTAAATCAGGATGAGGCTCCTCGAGCGGACACTTCTGTTGAATCACTTGGAAAGCTAAAGCCTGCGTTTGGGAAAGAAGGTTCTATTACAGCAGGTAACGCTCCTGGAGTAAACGATGGTGCCTGCGCACTTATACTGACGAATGAAGATAAAGCAAAGGAACTTGGAAAAGAGCCACTAGCATATATAGTTGGCCACACTGCCATTGCAATTGAGCCAGAAAACTTTCCACAAACTCCGGGGCTAGTTATTAACAAGCTACTTGAGAAAACAGGGAAATCTATTGAAGACATTGATTTGTTTGAAATTAACGAGGCTTTTGCTGCAGTTGCGTTAGTGAGCAGTCAAATTGCTGGTTTATCAGAGGACAAAGTGAACGTAAACGGTGGGGCTGTTGCATTAGGTCATCCAATTGGAGCATCTGGGGCACGAATTATACTTACTCTTGCATATGAATTGAAGCGTAGAGGAGGAGGCATCGGAATAGCTGCCATCTGTTCAGGTGGAGGCCAAGGAGATGCCATCATGATTGAAGTTCCAAAAACAGGGGGAAATCTAGCATGAACATTCAAAAGGTAATGGTAATAGGCGCAGGGCAAATGGGTTCTGGGATCGCACAAGTGTGTGCACAGGCTGGATACGAAGTGAAGCTAAATGACCGCGAAGAAACATTTTTTGAACGTGGCTTTCAAACAATCTCTAAAAATCTTTCTAGAAATGTAGAAAAGGGAAGAATGACAGAGGATGAGAAGCAAACGGTTTTAAATAAAATCAGTAAGTCGCTTTCGATTGAGGATGCAAGGGACGTAGACCTTGTCATCGAAGCAGCTGTAGAAAACATGGAAATCAAACAATCTATTTTTAAACAACTAGATAGTATTGCACCAGCTCATGCTATTTTAGCAACGAATACGTCATCACTTCCAATCACAGAAATTGCAGCAGCTACCAATCGTCCAGAACAAGTAATTGGCATGCATTTTATGAATCCTGTTCCCGTGATGAAGCTCGTTGAAATTATTAGAGGTCTTGCAACTAATGATGAAGTTTATGCAGCGATTGAGGAAATGACGAAAAAGTTAAGTAAGGTTCCTGTTGAAGTAAATGACTTCCCAGGATTTGTTGCAAATCGTGTATTAATGCCAATGATCAATGAGGCAATTTATACATTATACGAAGGGGTAGCAACGAAAGAAGCAATCGATGATGTTATGAAGATGGGCATGAATCATCCAATGGGACCTCTACAGCTAGCAGACTTCATCGGTTTAGATACTTGCTTGTATATTATGGAAGTGCTTCATGAAGGATTTGGTGACAGCAAGTATAGACCATGTCCGTTATTGCGTAAATACGTGAAGGCTGGATGGCTAGGGAAGAAAACTGGAAGAGGCTTCTATATCTACGAATAACCAACAAAGGGGATTTATTAATGGAGTTAACATTCACTGAAGAGCAGCTAATGATGCGCAGCATGGTTCGTGATTTTGCAAAAGCCGAAATAGAGCCTTTTATTGAACGGATGGAGCAAGGGGAGTTCCCGCGTGAAATTATAAAAAAAATGGGTGAGCTAGGTTTAATGGGGATCACGATACCAGAGAAGTACGGTGGATCGGAGATGGACTTTACTAGCTATGTGATTGCCATCAATGAATTATCCAAGGTAAGTGCGGTTGTAGGGGTTATCCTTTCTGTACATACATCGGTAGGGACGAATCCAATTCTTTACTTTGGTAATGAAGATCAAAAACAGAAGTACATCCCAAAGCTTGCATCTGGCGAGTATCTTGGAGCATTTTGTTTAACAGAGCCATCTGCCGGGTCGGATGCAGGTGCTCTTAAAACGAAAGCAGTCAAAAAAGACGATCAGTATGTGCTTAATGGATCCAAGGTGTTTATAACAAATGGTGGAGAGGCAGATGTTTACATCGTATTTGCTTCGACGGATGCTTCGCAGGGCTCTCGTGGAATTTCCGCATTTATCGTGGAGAAGGACACACCAGGTTTTATCATTGGAAAAGACGAACACAAGATGGGCTTGCATGGATCGAGAACAGTCCAAATCACCTTTGAGGATATGAAAATCCCAGTAGAGAACCTACTTGGAGAAGAGGGCGAGGGCTTTAAGATTGCTATGGCCAACTTAAACACTGGACGTATCGGAATCGCAACTCAAGCTCTAGGTATAGCCGAAGCAGCTTTCGAAGCAGCGGTAGGATATGCAAAGGAGCGCGTCCAATTTGGTAAGCCAATTGCTACAAATCAAGGTGTTGGATTCAAGCTCGCTGACATGGGGACAGCAGTAGAGGCAGCTAGATTACTAGTTTACCGAGCAGCCAATATGCGAGATAGAGGGCTTCCTTGTGGGAAAGAAGCATCGATGGCTAAGCTATTCGCTTCTAAAACAGCGGTAGACGTAGCAATTGAGGCGGTTCAAGTATTTGGCGGTTATGGATATACAGAAGATTATCCAGTAGAACGCTACTTCCGCGATGCAAAGATTACCGAAATTTACGAGGGTACAAGTGAAATCCAACGAATCGTTATTAGTAAGCATTTGATGAATTAAGAAATATATAGTTCAGAACAATCTATAGCAAACAAAAATAAATACGACAAAAAGGCGGAGTGTACAATGAATTTTCAACTAACAGAAGAGCATGAAATGATTCGTAAAATGGTACGTGACTTTGCAGTAAATGAAGTTGCACCGACAGCAGCTGAACGTGATGAAGAGGAGCGTTTTGATCGTGAAATTTTCGACAAAATGGCAGAGCTTGGGTTAACAGGAATTCCGTGGCCTGAAGAGTACGGCGGAATAGGATCAGATTATTTAGCTTACTGTATCGCAGTAGAAGAGCTATCACGAGTTTGTGCATCTACAGGAGTAACGCTTTCTGCACACACATCTTTAGCTGGATGGCCAATATTCAAATATGGAAATGAAGAGCAAAAGCAAAAATATCTTCGTCCAATGGCAGAAGGAACAAAAATTGGTGGTTATGGCTTAACAGAAGCTGGGTCTGGTTCCGATGCTGGTGGTATGAGAACAACTGCTAAATTAGATGGAGATCATTATGTGCTAAATGGCTCTAAAATCTTTATTACGAACGGTGGCATTGCAGACATATATGTAGTGTTTGCTGTAACAGATCCAGAATCTAAGCATAAAGGAACAAGTGCATTTATCGTAGAAGCTGGATTTGAAGGATTCTCAGTTGGGAAAAAAGAGAAAAAGCTAGGAATTCGTTCGTCGCCTACAACAGAAATCATCTTTGAAAACTGCCGTGTGCCTAAAGAAAATCTATTAGGTCAAGAAGGCGAAGGATTCATCATCGCTATGAAAACGTTAGATGGCGGTCGTAACGGTATCGCTGCACAAGCGGTTGGTATTGCTCAAGGTGCTTTAGATGCTTCCGTTAGCTATGCGAAAGAGCGTGTACAGTTTGGCAAGCCAATTGCTGCGAACCAAGGAGTTTCCTTTAAGTTAGCAGACATGGCAACATCAATTGAAGCTTCACGATTACTTACTTATCAAGCTGCTTGGTTAGAGTCTAATGGACTTTCCTACGGGAAGGAATCTGCAATGGCGAAGCTAATGGCTGGTGACACAGCTATGAAAGTAACAACAGAAGCGGTGCAGGTATATGGTGGATACGGATATACGAAGGACTATCCAGTAGAGCGTTTTATGCGTGATGCTAAAATAACTCAAATTTATGAGGGTACACAAGAAATTCAACGTCTTGTTATCTCTCGTATGCTTACTAAGTAACATGGACAAAAAACACGAAGTATTGACCTCTGTAAAGGACGGAAACTTAATTGAAAAAAGACGTCAGCAAATGATACGAGCAGCTGTCACTTTATTCAAACAAAAGGGCTTTCACCGTACTACTACAAGAGAGATTGCGAAGGAAGCGGGCTTTAGTATAGGCACGCTTTATGAATATATCCGCACCAAAGAGGATGTACTCTATTTAGTTTGCGATAGTATTTATCATGAGGTTCATGGAAGACTTTCAGAATTTCAGCCTGAAAAAGGCACGACGATTGAGGACTTGAAAAATGCGATATATCACTATTATGGGGTGATAGATGATATGTCGGATGAGTTTGTCGTCATGTACCAGGAATCCAAATCGTTACCGAAAAAAGCACTCGAATATGTATTAACTAAAGAGCTAGAAATGGTGGATATATTCTATAAAATCATGGTTGGCTGTATTGAGGCTGGGGAGCTGAAGCTAACTGCGGAGCAGGCTAAACTATATGCTCATACCTTGGCTGTCCAAGGGCAAATGTGGGCATTTAGAAGATGGGCCTTGCGCAAGGAATTTACCATCGAGCAATTTACAGATCTACAAGTGCAGTTATTACTCAGTGGGATGGGTAAAGCGAAGGACGTTCTTTAAACTAGTCCAGGGTTTGGAATAAATGTTCACACAAACAAGGAGGAACAACATGTCGAAGGTAGAAGTATATCGTCCAAAAAATCATGTTCGTTTTGTAACGGCGTCGAGTCTTTTTGACGGTCATGATGCATCCATCAATATTATGCGCCGCATTTTACAGGCGAGCGGAGCAGAGGTGATCCACCTAGGCCACAATCGTTCGGTTGAAGAGGTTGTTAATGCTGCTATACAAGAGGATGTTCAAGGGATTGCCATCTCTTCCTATCAAGGAGGACATGTCGAGTATTTTAAATATATGAAGGACTTACTTGCCGAAAGGGGAGCACCTCATATTCGTATATATGGTGGTGGCGGTGGAGTAATTATCCCAAAAGAAATTAAAGAACTGCAGGAATATGGTATTTCAGGAATATTTTCACCTGAAGACGGTCGAAAGCTAGGACTGCAAGGGATGATCAACAAAATGCTAATGGAGTGCGACGTTCCAACAGAGCCTTCAGGAGCAAAAGAAACAATCGATAAAGTTACAACTGAAAATCCAGAGGTACTCGCTCATCTGATTACACTAGCAGAAGAGGCACATCACACCAAGGATTCCGAAACGAAGAGTATGCTTGAGCTGGCACAAGGCTTGTCTAAGAATACTCCAGTGCTAGGGATCACCGGTACAGGTGGTGCAGGGAAAAGCTCCTTAACGGATGAACTGATCCGTCGCTTTCTTCAGGAATTGCCAGATAAAAAAATAGCAGTTTTATCGATTGACCCTACAAAGCAAAAAACTGGTGGGGCTCTGCTTGGAGACCGTATCCGTATGAATGCTATTTTCAATAAACGGGTATTTATGAGAAGCCTAGCTACTCGCGGATCACGGACAGAATTATCAGGCGCAATAGCAGATGTATTAGATGTTGTGAAGGTTGCCGGCTATGATCTGATTGTCGTAGAGACAAGTGGAATCGGTCAAGGGGATGCTGAAATTACGAATGTTTCTGACCTCTCTATGTACGTCATGACTAGTGAGTTTGGAGCACCGTCTCAACTAGAAAAAATTGATATGATTGACTATGCAGACTTAATCGTTATCAATAAATTCGAACGAAAAGGCTCTGAGGATGCATTAAGACAGGTGCAAAAGCAGTATCAACGCAGCCGTGAGCTTTGGGATGTGGAGCTGGACAAAATGCCAGTTTACGGTACAATTGCTAGCCAGTTCAATGACAAAGGGACTAACTCATTATTTGCAGCATTAATCGATACATTGAATAAAAAATTGGGCACAGATTGGGCAACATCTTATGATCAGTTTGTGAAAACACAAAAGCAAAATGTCATTATCCCTAACGATCGCAGGTACTATCTTCGTGAAATTACGGACACAGTTAGAGGCTATCATAATAAGTCTCAAGAGCAGGTAGAGTTTGCTAGACGATTGTTCCAACTAGAGGGAGCAATTGACGAGGTTAAGAAAAAAACTGCAGACGATGCTTTAATTAAGTCATTAGAATCTTTAGCCGAGGGCATAAAAGATGAATTAACGGCAGAATCAAAACGTATTTTAGACAACTGGCAGGCACTAAAAGATGCGTATGCAGGCGATGAGTTTGTCACAAAGATTCGTGATAAAGAAATTCGTACAATTCTACGTACGGAAAGCTTGTCTGGCTTGAAAATCCCTAAGGTCGCTCTACCGAAATTTGTCGATTACGGGGAGATTTTGAAATGGGTTTATAAAGAGAATGTACCAGGATCGTTCCCTTATACTGCAGGGGTATTCCCTTTCCGTAGAGAAGGAGAGGACCCTAAGCGTCAGTTTGCAGGAGAAGGTACTCCAGAGCGTACTAACCGTCGTTTCCATTATTTATCTAAGGATGATGATGCAAAGCGCTTGTCTACAGCGTTTGACTCCGTAACGCTTTACGGAGAAGATCCAGATTATCGTCCAGATATTTACGGCAAGGTTGGGGAATCTGGTGTTAGCATTTGTACATTAGAAGATATGAAAAAGCTATATGCTGGCTTTGACTTATGTGCGCCATCCACGTCTGTGTCGATGACCATAAACGGTCCAGCTCCAATTATATTAGCAATGTTTATGAACACCGCAATTGACCAGCAGGTACGCCTAAAGGAAGAAGAGCTAGGTAGAACATTGACGGTAGAAGAATTCACTCAAGTGAAGGAAGCAACATTGCAAGTCGTTCGAGGTACCGTGCAGGCAGACATTCTAAAAGAAGATCAAGGACAAAATACGTGTATCTTCTCGACAGAATTCGCACTTCGAATGATGGGGGACATCCAACAATACTTTATCGACCATAAGGTTAGGAATTACTATTCTGTTTCTATTTCTGGTTATCATATTGCAGAGGCAGGGGCAAATCCTATTTCCCAGCTGGCATTTACTATGGCAAACGGTTTTACGTATGTAGAGTATTATTTAAGTCGTGGGATGAATATTGATGAATTTGCACCTAATCTATCATTCTTCTTCTCAAACGGGCTAGATCCAGAATACACGGTGATTGGTCGCGTTGCCCGTCGTATATGGGCTGTGGTTATGCGTGAAAAGTATGGTGCAAATGAGAGAAGCCAGAAGTTAAAATACCATGTACAAACATCGGGGAGAAGTCTTCATGCCCAAGAAATAGATTTCAATGATATACGTACAACGCTTCAGGCCTTGATGGCATTGCAGGATAACTGTAACTCGCTCCATACAAACGCGTATGACGAGGCAATCACCACTCCTACAGAGGAATCTGTACGTCGTGCCATGGCTATCCAGATGATTATTACAAAAGAGCATGGCTTATCGAAAAACGAAAACTCTTTACAAGGCTCCTATGTAGTGGAAGAGCTGACTGACCTTGTAGAAGAAGCAGTTCTAACGGAATTTGATCGTATCAATGACCGTGGTGGTGTTCTCGGAGCAATGGAAACTCAGTATCAGCGTGGTAAAATTCAAGAAGAGTCTATGTATTATGAGATGAAGAAGCATACAGGGGAGCTTCCGATTATAGGGGTTAACACCTACTTAAATCCAAACCCTGCTTCTGAAGATGATATAGACAATATGGAACTTGCTCGTGCATCCAAAGAGGAAAAAGAAACTCAAATTAATAATTTAAGAGACTTCCAAGCTAAGCATGAAGCTAAAGTGGAGCATGCATTAGAGCGCTTGAAGCAAGTTGCAATGAGTGGCGGCAATATCTTCGAAGAGCTGATGAGCACTGTTCAGATTGCAAGCTTAGGTCAAATTACTAATGCTCTTTATGAGGTTGGCGGTCAATATCGAAGAAATATGTAAAAATATTAGTGTCTCTATGTATATTAGAGGCACTTTTTTATTATATTTTTTGTATAATGTATATATAAAGTCGTAGAGGAGAAGTGTGATGAAAAAGCCTGTTCAAATTATGGTTATAATTGTTCTCCTTTTAACGACAGTTTGGTTGTATAATAAAAGACTCGCTTCCATACCGTTACTCTTGCTTTCTTTTTATTTATTTTCTATAGTTGGAAGGAAAATATCTCTTTTCAAAAAGAATAAATGAATGTAGCATATAACTTAATTGTTTGTATATAATGGAAAGTATGCAAGCGGACATAGAAAGGACGTGCACGATTTGAATTTTCGTGAAATGACAACAGCACAATTACAAGAAGAATCACTAATAGATCTTGGATTTGCCATACTAGAAGATAAGAAAAATTCTTTAACATTAACAGAATTATTTGATGAGATTCAAAAGTTGAACGGCTTTACAGATGAAGAGATGGCAGATCGTAAGCCACAATTTTATACAGACATGAATATTGATGGACGTTTCCTAGCAATTGCTGAAAACCAATGGGGCCTTAGAGAGTGGTATCCAGTGGAACAAATTGAAGAAGAAACTGCTCCAACTGTAAAAGTACGTAAGAAGAAAACAAAAGCAGTAGATGATTTAGACGACTTGGATGATTTGGATGAGGATGAAATTATCTTCGAAGAAGAATTCGATGAATTTATTGAAGATGACGACGATGACGATGATGACGACGACGATGACGATGATGTAGTAGCAATCGATTTCGTGGAAGCTGAAATTGATGAGGTAGACGTAATCGAGGAAGATTTAATCGACGAAGACGACGAAGACTTTGAAATCATTGATGATGAAGATCTAGATGAAGATGAAGAATTAGACGAGGAAGAATAATTCTTGACTTCTACTAGCAAACGCTATAAGATTTTATTGGGCTCTTTTTGAAGAGACATACTCATGTGCATACGCGCTCCCCTGCTAAAACCAGCAGGAGGAGCGCCTTTTATTATTGGAACACGATAAATAGGAGGAACGACAATGACTAAATTTATTTTTGTTACTGGTGGAGTTGTATCTTCGCTTGGTAAAGGTATTACAGCAGCGTCTCTTGGACGTTTATTAAAAAATAGAGGATTGAAAGTAACTATTCAAAAATTCGATCCTTACATCAATCTAGACCCTGGAACAATGAGTCCATATCAACATGGGGAAGTTTTCGTAACAGACGACGGCGCAGAAACAGACTTAGATTTAGGTCACTATGAGCGTTTCATCGACATCAATCTGAACAAATACTCTAACATCACAACAGGTAAAGTGTATTCGTCAGTTTTAAGAAAAGAACGTCGTGGAGATTATAACGGCGGAACTGTACAAGTCATTCCTCATATTACAAATGAAATAAAAGAAAGATTATTCCTTGCTGCAAGAGAAACTCAAGCTGACATCGTGATTACGGAGATTGGTGGAACAGTTGGAGATATAGAATCACTTCCTTTCCTTGAAACAATCCGCCAAATGAAGCGTGATGTGGGAAGTAACAATGTCATGTACATCCACTGTACATTAGTACCATTTATCAAAGCTGCTGGTGAGATGAAAACAAAACCAACTCAGCACAGTGTTAAAGAGCTTAGAAGCTTAGGTATTCAACCAAATGTCATTGTTGTTCGCTCTGAAATGCCTGTACCACAAGATATGAAAGATAAAATCGCGTTATTCTGTGATATCAAACCAGAAGAAGTAATTGAATGTATCGATGCAGATTCTTTATATGAAATTCCTTTAAACCTACAAGCTCAGCATCTAGACCAAATCGTTGTAGATCACTTCCAGCTTACTACGCCAGAAGCAGATATGACGGACTGGATAGGATTAGTAGATCAAGTAAAATCATTATCGAAAAAAGTTCGTATTGGTCTAGTAGGTAAATACGTAGAGCTTCAAGATGCATACATTTCTGTTGTAGAAGCAATGAAACATGCTGGATATGCATTTGATGCAGATGTAGAGATTAAATGGGTAAATGCAGAGCACGTAAGCAATGAAAATGTTGCTGAAATTCTTTCTGACGTAGATGGTATCCTTGTCCCTGGTGGATTTGGAGATCGCGGGGTAGAAGGTAAAATTGCAGCGATTAAATTTGCTCGAGAAAACAAAGTACCTTTCTTCGGAATCTGCCTAGGTATGCAATTAGCAACAGTTGAATATGCACGTAACGTGTTAAACCTAGAAGGAGCACACTCAACTGAGTTAGATCCAAGCACACCACACTCTATTATTGATCTATTGCCAGAACAAAAAGATGTAGAGGACCTTGGTGGTACACTTCGTCTAGGATTATATCCATGTAAACTAACACCTGGCTCTAAAGCACAAGAAGCATACGGCGAAGAGCTTGTATATGAGCGTCACCGTCACCGCTATGAATTCAACAATGAATTCCGTGAGCAATTCGAGGCTGCTGGATTTATGTTCTCTGGGACAAGCCCAAATGGTCGTTTAATCGAAATCGTTGAGCTTCCTGAGCATCCTTTCTTCGTAGCATCTCAGTTCCATCCGGAGTTTGTGTCTCGCCCGCAGCGTCCACAACCATTATTCCGTGAATTCATTAAAGCTTCCGTTGGAGAATAATTTAAGATAGAAAAATGAAAGCATCGAGCACTTTACTCTTTTGTAAAATGTTCGATGCTTTTTTGTGCATAAAAGTGATAATCTTTCACATAAACAACAATGTAATTATTATACAGTATAGGTTATAATAGGATTAGTGGAGTGGGGAGGAAGTGTTAAAGAGAAATTTCTATTATAAATCATATAAATTTTAAATATTCCAATTACATATGAAACTTTGATGTAAGATAATAAGTCTACTATACATAAAGGGTTTTTTGGTGAGAGCGAGTTAGCAGGCAAGGGATTGTAGTAAAAAGTGGACTCATCATAAGGTAGCCGGTGATTGTAGTAAAATACCGTTCTATTGTCGTAAAACTAGTCAGAGCGAACTAGCGGAAGGAAGAAATAATCTTTTAAGAAACAAACAACCGTTAAAGTCATGAGGCACGCACCAATCCTAGTGAATAATGTTTGTATATTTTTATCATTAAAAAAAGCTAGCTTTTGGCAGCTAGCTTTTTATACCTAATATTTATTCCTCACTTTTAAGTATTTCGTCGATTTGTAATTTAACAGCCTCATATACGAACAATCCAGCGAGAGCGTGTGGGAAAACTACTCTAGAGCCATCTTCAGCAGGAAGTAGCCCCTTAGAAATCTTTAAGGATATATATGTATATGCAAGATCAAATAACAAATTATCGTCCCCAGCCGGCTCACTAGTTAGGACGCCAAAAGGGATAAACTGCTCACTTAAGCTTTTAGCGAGCATAATTGCCTCATCATTAAGAGCGGAGCGAGTAATGATCCAAACTCTGTCTGCGCTAGTAAACTCGACATCAGGACTCCATCTTTCCATTTGTGGAAATGGCTCAGTAGCATATTGTGCATTTATCGCTATGCTATGCATTTCATCAAACGTTGCAAAGTAGATTTTCCCTTCCCCTGCCGCTGCTTGTGCAAGGAGGCGAGCAGTTTCTTCTATGCTTTCTTCCTCGGAGCTAGCAATTCTTTGGAGCAACCCGGAAAGTTGTGTTGTTAACATTTTCATTCTTTTCACCTCTAAATTATTATATAAGAATTTGGATAATCATTGTAGTAACTTGTGTAGCAATCATAAAAAAGTGCCCTTTATTAGGGAATTTTATCCTTTTTATCATAATATTTTCAATTGAAAAAGGAGGAAAGATGGATGTTTATAGCGAATATTACATTACTAGAAAATACGGTAAAAAGGGGTCTTCCTTCATGAAACAGTTACTAATTGTAGATGATCAACTTGGGATACGGATGCTCTTAAAAGAAGTTTTCGCTCAAGAGGGGTATGAGATTAGCCTAGCTTCAAATGGTTATGAAGCATTGAAGCAATTAGAAGAAAAGACGATTGCTGGTGTATTATTAGACATGAAAATACCAGGTATGGATGGGATTCAAATTTTAAAAAAAATAAAAGAACAATCACCTGAGTTACCAGTAATGATGATGACCGCTTATGGTGAGTTAAATCTCATTCAAGAGGCGATGGGCTTAGGTGCATCGCTCTATTTTACAAAACCCTTTGATATTTTTGAAGTAAGGGATGCTGTGAACAATTTACTAAAATAATGTGGGTATGAGCAGGCAGTGGAAAACATCGCCTGTTTTTGTTATGATTGTGTAGGAAATGAGTAGGCTAACTCTAAACAGTTTATTTGGACAAAATATAGGGTATTTTATTATGTGGAACGTTTAGATGTGTGTCCTGCTTAAGCATTTGATTAATTATTTGCGATGTACCAATTAAAATATAGGAGGTCCTTTTAAATGGCTTTAGTTTCTATGAAAGAAATGCTTGAAAAAGGTAAAAAAGAAGGCTATGCAGTTGGACAATTCAACATTAATAACTTGGAATTCACGCAGGCTATTTTACAAGCAGCTGAAGAAGAAAAGTCACCAGTTATTTTAGGTGTTTCTGAAGGCGCTGCAAAATACATGGGCGGATTTACAACAGTTGTACATATGGTTAAAGGATTAATGGCGGACTATAATATTACAGTTCCGGTAGCAATTCATTTAGATCATGGTTCAAGCTTTGATAAATGTAAGGCTGCAATTGATGCTGGATTTACTTCTGTCATGATTGACGCATCACACCATCCTTTTGAAGAAAATGTAGAAATTACTTCAAAAGTGGTAGAGTATGCTCATGCTCACAGTGTTTCCGTAGAAGCAGAGCTAGGGACTGTTGGCGGTCAAGAAGACGATGTAATAGCAGATGGCGTTATTTATGCTGACCCAGCAGAATGTGCGGAGCTTGTAAAACGCACTGCAATTGACTGTCTTGCACCTGCTCTTGGATCCGTTCATGGTCCGTATAAAGGTGAACCAAACTTAGGTTTTGAGGAAATGGAAGAAATTTCTAAGTTAGCTGATTTACCGTTAGTACTACATGGCGGAACTGGTATTCCAACAAAAGACATTACAAGAGCTATTTCGTTAGGTACAGCTAAGATTAATGTAAATACAGAAAACCAAATTGCTGCAACAAAAGCAATTCGTGAATACCTAGCAGCTAACGAAGAACAATACGATCCACGTAAGTATTTAATCCCAGCACGTGATGCAATAAAAGCAACTGTGATTGGAAAAATGCGTGAATTCGGAAGTTCTAATAAAGCATAAGTAATATAAATAGCTATAAAGGAGAAGTGCTCTTTGGCTCTTAAGTAGAGTGACAAGAGGGACTTCTCCTGTTTTTCCATCAAGAGGAGGATATTATTAATATGAAATTTTTTATCGATACAGCAAACTTTGACGAAATAAAAGAAGCACACTCATGGGGAGTAATCTCAGGTGTTACTACAAATCCATCTTTAGTAGCAAAAGAAAATATTTCTTTTCACGATCGTTTACGTGAAATCACAGCTTTAGTAGATGGTTCAGTAAGTGCAGAGGTTATAGCTTTAGATGCAGAAGGTATGATTAAAGAAGGTAGAGAGCTAGCTGCAATTGCACCAAACATCACAGTTAAGCTTCCAATGACACCAGAAGGCTTAAAAGCATGTTCAGTTTTCCGTGCAGAAGGTATTAAAACTAACGTAACTCTAATCTTCAGCGCAAACCAAGCATTAATGGCAGCACGTGCTGGTGCTACATATGTTTCTCCTTTCTTAGGCCGTTTAGATGATATTGGCCATGATGGTATGGAATTGATTGCTAAAATCTCAACTATATTCTCTATCCATAACATTGACACAGAAATTATTGCTGCTTCAATCAGACATCCACAGCATATTACTGATGCAGCATTAAATGGTGCACATATCTCAACTACTCCATTTAAAGTTTTAAAACAATTATTCAATCATCCTTTAACTGATAAAGGAATTGAAGGTTTCCTAGCGGATTGGAACAATAGAAAAAGCGAGTAACCAACACGAAGGAGAACGGTATGGAAGTTTATAAAATAAAAGGAGGAAACACCCTCCGTGGCACGATTAAAGTAAGTGGGGCAAAAAATAGTGCAGTAGCTCTTATTCCCGCTTCGTTGATGGCTAATTCTCCCGTTACAATAGAAGGCTTACCTGAAATATTGGATGTTTTCACCCTAAAGGAAATTTTAGAAGAGGTTGGAGCAAAAGTAACCTTCTCTGAGGGGACTATGGTGATAGATCCGACAAATGTTGTAGATATGCCTATGCCCAATGGTAATATTAAAAAATTACGAGCATCTTATTACTTAATGGGTGTTATGCTAGGGAAATTCAAAAAAGCAGCTATTGGGCTGCCGGGTGGCTGTCATTTAGGCCCTCGACCAATTGATCAGCATATTAAAGGTTTTGAAGCGTTAGGTGCAGAAGTGAGCAATGAGCACGGAGCAATCTATTTGAGAGCAGACGAGCTAGTTGGCTCAAAAATATACCTGGATGTTGTTAGTGTGGGCGCCACAATTAACATCATGCTTGCTGCCGTCCTAGCAAAAGGTAGAACTATTATCGAAAATGCTGCAAAAGAGCCAGAAATTATTGATGTGGCAACGTTACTTTCAAATATGGGAGCTAATATTAAAGGTGCAGGAACAAACGTGATTCGTATTGATGGGGTAGAAGAACTACACGGTACGAAGCACACGATTATTCCGGACCGTATAGAGGCTGGCACTTTTATGATTATGGCTGCACTTGCCGGTGATGGAGTAACCATTGATAATGTCATTCCATTTCACGTGGAAGCTTTAACTGCAAAGCTTCGAGAAATGGGAGTAGCTGTAGAAGAGTTTGAAGAGAAGGTATTTATTCCTAAAACGACAAATTTACAAGCTGTTGACGTTAAGACACTTGTTTATCCTGGATTTGCCACGGATCTTCAGCAACCTTTTTCTGTTTTATTGACACAAGCTACCGGAACTTCGGTCATTACTGATTCTATTTACTCAGCGCGGTTTAAACATATTGATGAGTTACGTCGCATGAACGCAAATGGAAGAGTAGATGGTAGAACTGCTGTGCTAACTGGCCCCGTTAAGCTAGAGGCTGCAACTGTTCGTGCGAGCGATCTTCGCGCAGGGGCTGCTCTAGTACTGGCAGGCTTAATAGCAGACGGTGAAACCGAAATTCAAGATATTTACCACATAGACCGAGGATATAGCTCATTAATCGAGAAGCTACAAGGTATAGGTGCAGATATTAGAAGAGTGGAAGTCCTGGAAATCGAACAAAATAATAGCTAGAAAAATGGAGGGTATTTTCTCCATTTTTTTAGAAATTAGACATATCTTAAGTAATTTCTGTCGGGGCAGAGACAGGCGAATGCGCTTTTCTTATTTGACAAATATGCTACAATGATATCGGAAGAAACAAATTCGTATGTATATATATACAATCCGTAATACGGGAGGCACAAACGAAATGGAACGTAGTTTATCAATGGAATTAGTCCGAGTGACTGAAGCAGCCGCTATTGCATCTGCTCGCTGGATGGGACGAGGATTAAAAAATGAAGCAGATGATGCAGCAACTACTGCAATGCGTACAGTATTTGACACTATCCCTATGGAGGGTGTTGTAGTAATTGGGGAAGGTGAAATGGACGAGGCACCGATGCTATATATCGGAGAAAAGCTTGGCCATGGCACAGGAGGTCCTCAAGTAGATGTAGCAGTAGACCCTTTAGAAGGTACTAATATTGTAGCTTCTGGTGGCTGGAATGCTTTAGCAGTTCTAGCAATTGCAGATCGCGGAAATTTACTTCATGCACCAGATATGTATATGGAAAAACTGGCAGTAGGACCTGAATCCGTTGGCCAAGTGGACATAAATGCATCTGTACTTGATAATTTACGTGCTGTTGCTCGTGCAAAAAACAAAGATATTGAAGATGTTGTTGCGACTATCCTAGGTCGTCAGCGCCATGAAAAAATTATCGAAGAAATTAGAGCAGCAGGCGCTCGCATCAAGCTAATTACCGATGGCGATGTAGCTGGGGCGATTAACACTGCTTTTGATAATACTGGTGTTGATATTTTATTCGGCATGGGAGGAGCTCCAGAAGGAGTTATCTCAGCAGTTGGATTAAAATGCTTAGGTGGAGAAATTCAAGGGAAGCTTGTTCCTCAGGATGAGGCAGAACTTGAAAGATGTAAAAAAATGGGACTAGATGTTAACAAGATTTTACGTATGGAGGATCTTGTTAAAGGCGATGATGCAATCTTTGCTGCAACTGGAGTTACAGATGGAGAACTTCTTCGTGGAGTACAATTCAAAGGCGCTTTTGGTTCCACGCATTCTATCGTAATGCGCGCCAAATCCGGAACTATTCGTTTCGTAGAAGGTCGTCACAGCTTAAACAAAAAACCGAATTTAGTACTATAAAACTAAACTTCTTTGTATACCCGATAGTTCTCTATCGGGTATCCTCTAATAAAACTTCTTTCCTTTTATCCAGTTTCAATAAGTAAACAACAAAATATAGTAAAGAGTGGTGCGTGCTAATGACACAAACAACGATCAATGAGCTAGAGAATATGACCTTAAAAGAGCTCTATACTCTTGCGCGCAAGTATAAAATAGCTGCTTATAGTAAATTATCAAAAAAAGAACTTATTTTTGCAATCTTAAAATCTCGTGCAGAGCAAGAAGGCTTTTTCTTTATGGAAGGTGTTTTAGAGATCATTCAGCAGGAGGGCTTTGGCTTCCTACGACCGATTAACTATTCTCCTAGCTCTGAAGATATTTATATTTCCGCATCACAAATTAGAAGATTTGATTTGCGTAACGGAGACAAAGTAACAGGGAAAGTACGACCACCAAAGGAAAGCGAACGTTATTACGGTCTTCTGCACGTAGAGCTAGTAAATGGAGAAGATCCAGAAATTGCTAAAGAGCGAGTTCATTTCCCAGGACTAACACCTTTGTATCCAGATCGCCATATTAAATTGGAAACTGTTCCAGAAAAGCTATCTACTAGAATTATGGATTTAGTAGCTCCAGTAGGTTATGGTCAGCGTGGTTTAATAGTTGCTCCGCCGAAAGCTGGTAAAACATTATTAATAAAAGAAATTGCTAATGCTATTACTACGAACCATCCGAATGCAGAGCTAATTGTATTATTAATAGATGAACGCCCAGAGGAAGTAACAGATATCGAGCGTTCTGTGAAGGCAGATGTAGTAAGCTCCACATTTGATGAGGTACCAGAAAATCACGTTAAGGTAGCAGAGCTTGTCTTGGAAAGAGCTATGCGCCTTGTAGAGCATAAGCGTGATGTTATTATCCTAATGGATTCTATCACTCGTTTAGCACGTGCGTACAATCTTGTTATACCGCCAAGTGGACGTACTCTATCAGGTGGTATTGATCCTGCTGCATTCCATCGTCCAAAACGCTTCTTCGGTGCTGCGCGTAATATCGAAGAGGGTGGAAGCTTAACTATTTTAGCCACTGCTTTAGTTGATACTGGATCACGAATGGATGAAGTTATTTACGAAGAATTCAAAGGTACAGGAAACCTAGAGCTTCACCTAGACCGTAGTCTAGCAGAGCGTCGTATCTTCCCGGCCATTGACATCCGTCGTTCAGGAACAAGAAAAGAAGAATTGTTAATTCCTAAGGACCAGTTAGATAAACTATGGGCAATTCGTAAAACCTTCTCTGACTCTCACGATTTTGGAGAGCG
>NZ_JBAEAP010000260.1:0-1901 GCF_056205495.1 Psychrobacillus sp.
GAAGAGACTCAGGAGTTGCCTTCATCCCTTCTCCTTCTTTTCCTATAAAAAACAACGCACAAATAAATAAAGGAAAAGTAAAAAGATTTTGAGAGACTAATATGGTCAATAAATATTGGACTTTTTGGCTTCTACGATATATGAATGGAATAGCATAAATAATTGAGAGAATAACTAATACACTAGTAAACCAAAAGTGCACCTCTAAAATTTTCTCTTTATACGGGAAAATAGAATCGTAAGCTGCCACGTAGTATTCTAATGCATAAATCATGGGCATGAATATTGCCCCTAATATTAAGGCTGTTGCCAATTGAGATGGTCCTTGTCTTCCAGACTCTAAAGGTATTCTTAAAACCTCAAAGTCTTCTTCCTTCAACTTACTTACCAAATGTCTCTCCTCTTTCTTACCGGAACAACCCTTTTAGTTTATCCATTACGGATTCGTCGTCTTTACCTTTGGCATTTAGTAACATATTGACACCTACGCCTGCAGCTGCCCCTAAAAATGTTCCTAGGCCTGGTATTGGTATTAGGGCAGTCCCAGCCGCAGTTAAGCCAACTTGAATGGCGCTACCGATTGCCACATCTGCAGCAGTTTCTCCAACTGCTCTTGCATGTGCTGCACCGTCACTAGATCCATTCTCCTTGGCAGTACTATAATTATCATAGTAGCTTAATCCAGCAGTGATCGGTGCAACAGCTTTAGTGGCTCCTCTTACTAACCCATTTTGTGCAATTCCTCTTAAATCGAAGACATCCTTAAAACCTTCTCCTGCACCTCTCAGAGTGGCGGAACCAATAGTTTTACCCTTTTCCCCTAAAGTAGTATTCTCTCCCCAATATCTAAGATGAGGATGTTTCTCTAACACCATTTCTCCTTGCGGTGACCAACCAGACTGCCCTGGCTTCCTTCCAGCATATTTTAACATCCCACCACTCTCGTTTGGAAAGCCCAATACTCCCATGGCTAGTGGACTAGCATAAATTCGATAAGAAGTGCTTCCTTTTTGAGGAACATAAAATCTTAGATCAGAAGATAGTTCCCCATTCCTAGTAGCCATCCACATAAGAAACCCTGATTTAGCATCCTTCGCGATAGTATTAGCATTACCATAGTAACCGAGAGAGTCATTAAATTTATCAAAATCACTATCTTCTGAAACTTTACCAGCTTCACCAGAAGCATCTTTATCCGCTACAGAGCCTGGATCATTTACACTCGTAGACATATCACTAAGAATCGGATCAGTAGCAGTATACTGAGCCCATTCCTCAGCTGGAAAATGTATATCGGAAAGACCTGACTTCATCAGTCCTTCCATTTCATGTAGCCACGTATCAAGTGTTTTCAAGTTAGACTCTACAGAAGAAAGTGATGAGGTTTGAGTCGAATCAAACTCATGTAAGTTTTCAATAGTAAGATCCTTCTTTTTACGAGAATCCGTTACACCTTGCTGTACTTCACTATCATCTAAATGAGGCAACGCCACTATATCAGCAACCCCATCCATTATGGCGTTTGACTCATCAGTTAAATTACTCGTAGTGTTAGATATTACTACCAGTCCTTCTTCGACCTCTCCTTCCAGAAAGCTCTCTTGAATATGACCAGCGTAATCGGGCTCCAACGAATCCAGAGCAGACTTTATTTGGTTTAGCTTTGTTTTGAAATCTTGATTAAATTCTACAAAGAACTTATGGAAAGGGAGATGGCAATCGTTGTAAAATGATCGGATAGCCGCTCCCCCCTCCCCGGTTAATGAGTGATCCAACTCCACTAAACCAGTGATAGAAGTTTTAATTACCTTCATTTCTTCCTCTAAACGCGTCAACATATCCACGTTATTTTGTATTCCTGTCTGAAGTAAATCTACATCCAATACCTTCATTGAGCCATC
>NZ_JBAEAP010000261.1:0-9241 GCF_056205495.1 Psychrobacillus sp.
GTCCCCGCAACCAAATGGTCCCGTGGTGTAGCGGTTAACATGCCTGCCTGTCACGCAGGAGATCGCCGGTTCGATCCCGGTCGGGACCGCCATTTATTATTCAATATGTTAGAGATTTAGGATAAGCAAGCAAATCGAGGAAGCAATCGAACGAAAGAAGGAGCGTACTAAAGTACGTGACTGAATGAGTGAGTGAAGCTGACAAAGAGTTGTGCTGCTTAGCGTAAATCGAAGAGGCTCAGTAGCTCAGTCGGTAGAGCAAAGGACTGAAAATCCTTGTGTCGGCGGTTCGATTCCGTCCTGAGCCACCATTTATCACGCGGGTGTAGTTTAGTGGTAAAACCTCAGCCTTCCAAGCTGATGATGTGAGTTCGATTCTCTTCACCCGCTCCAATTAATGGGCCTATAGCTCAGCTGGTTAGAGCGCACGCCTGATAAGCGTGAGGTCGATGGTTCGAGTCCATTTAGGCCCACCATTATTCCGAGGTAGCTCAGTGGTAGAGCAATCGGCTGTTAACCGATTGGTCGTAGGTTCGAGTCCTACCTTCGGTGCCATATATATGGGGAAGTACTCAAGTGGCTGGAGAGGCGCCCCTGCTAAGGGTGTAGGTCGGGCAACCGGCGCGAGGGTTCAAATCCCTCCTTCTCCGCCATATATAAGGCCCCTTGGTCAAGCGGTTAAGACACCGCCCTTTCACGGCGGTAACACGGGTTCGAATCCCGTAGGGGTCATAACTGTAAAAAGACAATCACTTCGGTGATTGTCTTTTTTATTTTATCTTTATGATATGTAAGGACCGTTATAACACTGCAGGTCCTGACGGGAAGAGGTATTAAGAAAAGTAGTGTATTTATTGTATTGAATCTATACTGCACTTACTTATAATAATTTCTCTGTCATGTTTGTGAAATTCCTTTTTAAATATTGTTAGCAAGACGATAACATTAAAGTGTTCGAGTCGGTCCTACATTATAGCATTTGGAGCATTATCTTCTTGTGAAGAGATTTACTTCTAAAAGTTCTTCCACCGACCGATTATTGAAGAGAACCAACCGATTATTTTTCCTAACCGACCGATTATTAAACAAAACCGTCCGATTCTAAAGAAACTATGCGAAATCAATTATTTGGTTAGACTTTTCTTTCTTCGTTTACACTTCTGCAACCTCTAACTTAAACTTCACAAATAAAAAAGCCAGGAAGGGTTAACTTCCTGACTGACCATCATAGTAAAAATCCTATTAACAAGCCAATTCCTAAAAGAAATACGAAAATGGTATTCGTAAGAGCGGTGTTTTTCATTGCTAATCCAACTTCAAGGTGATTCTCTTTAGATTTAAATAGCATTATAGCATCTAGTGGTTTCTTAGCACTTAGGAAGACTAGTAAAGCCCAAGGTGTAATCATTTGTAGAATTACTAGTAAGATGATCCATACATAAGAAACGATAAAAAATAGGGCTAACACATTAATAGCATTGTCTCTACCTATTAAGATAGCCATTGTTTTCCTACCGCCTTTTGTATCCTCTACAATATCTCGAATATTATTAGAAAGCATAATAGCAGCGACAAGCAGAGTGCTAGGGATAGATAGGAACAAGGCAAAATTTGGTATAGAACCTACCTGAATGTATGTAGCAATTAAAACAATAAACATTCCCATAACCACGCCACTGAATAGTTCTCCAAACGGTGTATAAGCTATTGGGTAAGGTCCACCGGTATATAAGTATCCAATGAGCATACAAACGGCTCCAACGATCAATAAAAGCCAAGATGATTGGGAACAAATATAAATACCTAACAGAGCAGCTAGGACGTATAGAACTAAGGCTAATTGAAGCACTGTCTTTGGTTTAACTCCATTGCGGACTATTGCGCCACCAATGCCGATAGATTCTTCACTATCTAGACCTCTTTCAAAGTCGTAGTACTCATTAAACATATTCGTAGCAGCTTGTATAAACAAGCACGCAATGAGCATTGCTAAGAATAAAGGCCAATCAATATTTACGTAATAAAGGGCAATCATTGTACCTAAAAATACAGGGGCAAACGATGCAGTTAACGTGTGTGGTCTTGTTAACTTCCACCATATACGCCAGCCTTTATCAGCTTGTAGTTCTTGTGACATATAAATTTCTCTCCTTTTAAAGAATCAACTTCAATTTTAGCATACATTTGTAGCTAAATGTGTGCCGAAACGTGGAGAAAGTTGTATGATAAAGGGTAGAGTAATAAAACATGAACTTAAACTAGCAGGTAATTTATACGGAGGTCATATATATGCCGAACACCACCGGGCAAAATAAATCAACATTACGTTTTTATACAGAAACAATAGAAGTATCCAGAATGTCTGCTCATGCCTTTTTTGAAGCAGGAGAGGATTACTATAAAGGGAAACGATTCTTTTGGCAAAACAAAGAGAAAACGTTCACATTGGTTGGACTTGGACATGCCTATGTTCTGTCTAATGATTTAGAGAAAAATAGATACAGCGATATAGCTCAAAAATGGGACGACCTTTGTGCATGCTCATTAATAGAAAAAGCAGATGTTTCTCCAATTCTATTTGGTGGATTCTCTTTCGATCCTTCAAACAATATTTCATCGGAATGGAATAGCTTCCCGTCTAGTTTTTTTGCTGTGGCTACATTTCAATTAGTCATACAGGACGACCAGGCTTTTGTAAGTATTCATCATATTACAGAGGAAGAGGACAGCTCTGCAGCTTTTGAGCGCTTACGTATAGAAAGAGATACATTAATTCATACAGCTCAAGTGAAAGAACTGAAGGTCCATAAAAAGCCACATCTTCTTCAACGAGAAGATAGATTAAAGGAAGAATACTTATCAGCGGTTGAAACTGTAACGGAAAGAATCCGTAATAAGGAAGTAAACAAGGTAGTTATTGGACGCTCCCTAAAGTTAACCTTTGATGATATCTTTTCACCATCTACAGCAATTTACAATGCATCGATGGAGCAACCTGAAAGTTATTTATTTGGTCTTGAGAAAGAAGACAAGACTTTCTTTGGGGCGACTCCAGAGAGATTAGTAAAATTGGAAAATGGAAAGGTTGAATCTGCTGGTTTGGCTGGATCCGTTCGAAGAGGAAAAGACCAAGTGGAAGATAAGAAGCTTGGAGATGCGCTATTATCGGATAATAAAAACTTAATGGAACATGAATATGTTGTTCAGATGATTAGAAAAGTATTTGAGCAATATTGTGAGCAGGTTAAGATTCCAGCTAGACCAAAGCTTATGAAAATAAGAGATATTCAGCATTTATTTACACCTATTGAGGGGAAAATTAAAGGAAGCTCTTCTCTTTTCGAGTTTGTAGAAGCTATGCATCCGACACCAGCACTTGGTGGTGTACCTCGACAAGAGGCCATTGAGATTATTAGAGAATCTGAACAAATGAACCGTGGTTACTATGCCGCTCCAATCGGCTGGGTGAATGCCGAGGGAGATGGAGAGTTTGCGGTAGGTATTCGTTCCGCTCTCATAGAAAACCAATACGCTTATTTATATGCTGGAGGCGGATTAGTTTCCGAGTCCACCTCTTTAGAAGAGTTTGAAGAAACAAGAGTTAAATTCCGACCAATGCTTCGAACTTTGGGAGGAAATATGAATGACTAACGCGGGCTTTCTAACATCTTATGTCAATCAATTTGTAGAAACTATTAAACAAGCGGGCATAGAGGATATCGTGCTATGCCCAGGATCTAGATCCACTCCTTTAGCGTATGGGTTTGCAAAAACGACAGGCTTTAACTTCTATAGACAAATTGATGAGCGTTCTGCAGGATATTTTGCTTTAGGAATTGCCAAAGCGAAAAAGAACCCTGTAGTTCTATTGTGTACTTCAGGTACTGCTGCTGCGAATTTCTTTCCGGCGATAGTGGAAGCATACTATGCAAGAATACCATTACTTATTGTGACAGCGGATCGCCCACATGAACTTAGAGAGGTTGGCGCTCCTCAAGCGATAGACCAAATACATCTATTTGGTAAGCATGTAAAATGGTCGGTCGATTTTCCCTTACCTGAGGAAAGAGAAGAAAGTCTCGCGTTTATAGAGAGACATATTCATCGTGCAGTTTCTTCTACTAGGAGTGCACCGATGGGACCAGTTCATATCAACGTGCCGTTTCGTGAGCCATTATTGTTAGAAATGGATCGACCTGCTTCTGTGCCTCAAATGCAGCAAACAGAATTAGGGAAGCTTGTGCCAAGTAAAGAATGCATCAATTGGTATACTCAGTTAATAACAGACACAGAGAAGGGACTTATTATTGCAGGTGATTCCTTAAACTCAACAGTAGGTTTCTGGGAGTTTGTGAAAGCTATACAATGGCCAGTACTAGCTGATCCATTGTCTACACTTAGAAGTAATGTACCTATGGATTGTATGCATTTGTGTATAGACCAATATGACGCTATTTTAAAAAGTGAAGTGTTTATGCAATCAGCTATCCCTGAAGTAGTAATTCGTTTTGGTGCTCAGCCGGTTTCTAAGCCGCTCATGAAGTTTCTAGAGGCAAACCCTCCTAAAACTTTTATAGCTGTGGATGAAAGTCCAATATTTAGAGATTCTCTTCATGTTGTAACTCATCACTTACAAGTAAATCCGTCATCTCTTTGGTTGCAGGTAGAAGAAAAGCAATCTTCTGGCTATCTTGAAAATTGGTCTAAGGCTAATGATATAGCAACGAAACATATTCAGACGTATATTTCAGAGCAAACCGACGAGGGTGCGTTAGCGGGAACGTTATTTGAGGGGCTTCCAGACAAAACGGATTTAATAGCAAGTAGCAGTATGCCTATACGTGATGTAGACACCTTTTTCAATAAAACCTATAAGGATGTCCATGTATATGCCAATAGAGGGACAAACGGAATTGATGGAGTAGTGTCTACGGCTTTAGGTATTCAGGCAGCAACTAAAAGACCTGGCTATCTATTAATTGGCGATTTGGCATTTCTCCATGATGTAAATGGATTAATAGTTACTCGTTTTAGCGAAACAGACTTAACCATTGTTATTATGAATAATGATGGAGGAGGCATATTCTCTTACTTGCCACAATCTACGGAAACTAATTACTTTGAGCATTTGTTCGGGACACCTACAGGGCTTGAGTTTTCAGCTATTGCTACTATGTACGATGCTCAATATGATGTAGTAAATACTAAGGAAGATTTTCAAGCTGTCTTAAGTAAGGATAAAACGAAGAATATACGTATGATTGAAGTTCGTACGGATCGACAGAACAATACAGAAACTCATCGAAAGCTTTGGGCAGCAATCACTAAGGAGCTGGATGTCACTTGGAAAGCTTAATAACCGTTAGGTCAATTCAGATGAAAGTTAAAAGGTACAATACAGGTGCCGAGAAGAAGGCAGTCTTTCTGCATGGATTTACTGGATCTAGTAGGACATGGGAGGAAGTTATTGCTTCTCTAGATCCTTCTATTGAATTGCTAACCATTGATTTAATTGGCCACGGGGAAAGTGACAAGCCTGAAAATGCTAGCCGTTACTTTGCTGAGGAACAGGTGGAGGATCTCCATGCACTAATCCAACAGATAGGCTGGGATCATTTTACGCTTATAGGGTATTCTATGGGTGGTAGATTGGCACTTGCCTATGCAAGTAAGTATGAGGTCGACTGTTTAATACTAGAAAGCAGTTCTCCAGGCTTAAAGGATGAGGAAGCTCGTATACAAAGAAAATCAGCGGATAGCAAGCTGGCTGAAAAAATTCTAGTAGACGGTGTCCTTGCGTTTACAGATTACTGGGAGCAGATTCCTTTGTTTGATTCGCAAAAGAGTTTATCACTGAAGAAGCAGCAACAGATAAGAGAAGAGCGAATATCTCAAACAGCAATGGGCTTGTCGAATAGCTTGAAGGGATTTAGCACTGGAGTGCAGCCTTCCTTATGGGAGAAGCTAGGCTCTCTTGAATTTCCAGTCATCATGTTAACGGGAGAACTAGATAAGAAGTTCTGTGAAATTGCTAAAAAGATGTTAACGTTATTACCAAATGCTGACTGGAAAATAATAAATGGTGTGGGCCATGCAATTCATGTGGAAAATCCCAAATTGTTTGCTACAATAGTAGAGGATATAATTTTGAAGGAGGATGTAAGATGACTCGTGAATGGACAACATTACATACATATGAAGACATTAAATATGAATTCTATAATGGAATTGCTAAAGTAACGATTAATCGCCCAGAAGTGCGAAATGCTTTCCGTCCTAAAACAGTGATGGAAATGATCGACGCATTTTCTCGTGCTCGCGATGACAAAAATGTTGGTGTAATTATTCTAACTGGAGAAGGCGAAAAAGCTTTCTGTTCAGGCGGAGACCAAAAGGTTCGAGGTCATGGTGGATATGTAGGCGAGGATGAAATCCCACGTCTAAATGTTCTAGACCTACAACGTTTAATCCGTGTAATTCCTAAGCCAGTTGTAGCTATGGTGGCTGGTTACGCAATCGGTGGAGGTCATGTATTACACGTAGTTTGTGACTTAACAATCGCAGCTGACAATGCTATTTTTGGACAAACTGGACCAAATGTAGGCTCCTTTGATGCTGGCTATGGTTCAGGCTATTTAGCTCGTATCATTGGTCATAAGAAAGCACGTGAAATTTGGTACTTATGTCGTCAGTATGATGCAAAACAAGCGTTGGATATGGGCTTAGTAAACACAGTTGTTCCTTATGAGCAATTAGAAGATGAGACTGTACAATGGTGTGAGGAAATGCTAGAAAAGAGCCCAACTGCTCTTCGTTTCTTAAAAGCAGCTATGAATGCAGATACAGATGGACTTGCTGGTCTTCAACAATTAGCTGGAGATGCAACACTTCTTTATTACACAACTGATGAAGCTAAAGAAGGTCGCGATGCGTTTAAAGAAAAACGTAAACCAGACTTTGGTCAATTCCCACGTTTCCCGTGATTAGAAATTTATGAGTTTTCCTAAGCTGTCCTTTAAAGGGCAGCTTTTTTTAAAAGATAGAATACATTTGCTTGTGCTTTACTTAATAAAGGAGTTGTTTTTATGTATCCTAATCTCTTGGTTAAACGAGCAAGTCTTACACCAAATAGATTAGCTATCATATTTGAAGACCAACAATGGACATTCTCACAATTACAGCAGGAGGCAATAGACTTTGCCGAGAAGCTACATACATTAGGCGTTAACAAAGGGATGAGAATTGCTATATTGGCATCCTCCAGCCCACAGCTAGTGACAGTTTTACATGGCTGCATGCAATTAGGCTGTGAGCTTGTTATGCTAAATGAACGTTTAACAGAGGACGAGCTGATTTATCAATTAAATGATAGTCAGTCTGACGTATTATTAGTCGATCGGTTAGATAGAAGCTTGATGTATGGTAACCGGATATCCTTTAGTCAGGTTACAGAAGCCTCTAACAAGCGATTTCAAATAGACTATGAATGGCCAAAGGATAGAACAATCACTATTATGTACACATCTGGTACGACAGGGAAGCCAAAGGGCGTCCGCCAAACACTAGAAAACCATGTGATGAGTGCAACTGGATCTGCTTTAAATCTAGGTGTTCAGCCTAATGATTGCTGGTTATGCGCAATGCCATTGTTTCATATTAGCGGATTTTCTATTCTAATGCGTTCCGTTCTATATGGTATGACAGTCAGCCTCCATACAAAGTTTGACGCATATAAGTCTATAGAGGAAATTTTAAATGGAACAGTTACTAGAATGTCCGTAGTCGCTGTAACGTTAGAAAGATTGATTAGTGTCTTAGAGGAACGGAATTTAACGTTCCCGGATACTTTCCAATCTATGCTAGTCGGTGGAGGGCCTGTACCTCTCCATTATTTGGAACGAGCGGTTAAATGTAAGATACCTGTTTTACAGACATATGGTATGACGGAGACATCCTCACAAACCACGACATTATCTAGTGAGGATGCTATTCGTAAGCTAGGCTCAGCAGGAAAGCCACTCTTTTTTGCAGAAATAAGTATTTCTGGAGAAAAGGAGATAGGAGAAATCTGTATTAAAGGACCACATGTTACGAAAGGTTATGTTGGAGCAGCATCTTCCAAGGATCCACAGGATGACGGGTGGCTCCATACGGGAGATATGGGCTATATAGATGACGAAGGTTATTTATACGTCGTCGACCGTAGATCAGATTTAATCATTTCGGGTGGAGAAAATATTTATCCTGCTGAAGTGGAGCAGGCCATAGTTAAGCATAGTGCTGTAAAAGAAGCCGGAGTAACTGGGATTCAGGATGATAAATGGGGGCATGTACCGATTGCCTTTGTTGTGCTAAAGAGCGAGGTTACCGAACAAGAATTAAAATCATTTATGAAAACTCAGCTTGCTACATATAAACAGCCTGTCCGATATTATTTTATCGAGGAGCTACCTAGAAATGCTTCCAATAAAATTTTGAGAAGAAAGCTTCATGAATATTTATAAAGCCGAGAGAACAGCTTTCTCGGCTTTTTTACAGGTTATTCTTTTATTATGAGGAGAGGAAACGTATGAGAATTCAAATTATAGGCGGATCTGGAACAGGGAAGAGTACATTAGGTGAATATTTTGCACAGCGAGAGCAAATAAAATGGATCGATACCGATTCCTATCTGTGGAAGGACGATACGTTTCTAGAAAATAATCCAATTGAAATAAGAAGGGAAATGTTTCAGCGAGATATCACTTCTAATAAGTGTTATGTAGTCTCAGGCTCTATTTTTTCATGGCATCCAGATGGCTTTTCCAATCGGGATCTTTTAGTATTTCTGTCTTTACCGGAGAATGAAAGAATGGAACGCATAAGAAATAGAGAAATTTCCCGCAAAACTGGTAAACAATCATGGCTAGATGAGCATGGATTGTATACGAATGACTTTATAGAATGGTGCAAAACATACCTGATGGAAACCGATAAAAGCCAAGGAGGGACATATGTGGCACAGCGCTATGAAATGGAATTATCCACAAGTTCCATTCTCCACCTAAATAGCTCCAAAGAAGTCGAAGCGTTATACGATGAAATAAAACAGTACTTACAAATTCTTAACTTAGATAGACTTTCATAACAAGAAGTTGATGGTAATAAATTTGGAATCGGTCGGTTCCAGTCAATAATCGGTCGGTTCTCAAACATAATCAGTCGGTCACCCCAAACAATAGGTCGGTCACACCAATAATAT
>NZ_JBAEAP010000262.1:0-1808 GCF_056205495.1 Psychrobacillus sp.
AATGAAGAGGACAGGGAAGTGTATTCAATATGCACAGAGGATTATCTACATAAGAAATGTGTATATGATTATTTCAACCTTCCTTTACTAGGGAAAACATCCATCCATACTGCTATGTTTTTTGACACAGGAGTATATTTGGTTGTTGTGGGTGTTACAATGTCAATTATTCAAATGATAGGAGGAGATGAATAATGGAAATTATGATGTCCATTTTAATCGGCTTTCTATTTATGGCTGCAGTGTATTTAATCCTCTCACGAAGTTTAATTCGGATTATTATTGGAACAGGTTTACTGAGCCATGGAACCCATTTGCTTCTTTTAACAATGGGAGGCCTTGGAGGAAAATCTGCTCCGGTCTTAGCTGATGGAGTAACTGACTATGCTGATCCACTTCCGCAAGCCTTAATATTAACGGCTATTGTAATAGCTTTCGGTGTTACAGCATTCTCACTAGTTTTAGCCTATAGAACGTATAAAGAAGTGGGAACAGACAATATGGAACTTATGAAAGGATCTGAAGACAATGATTAATCTATTATTATTCCCAGTCCTCATCCCTTTCTTGTTTGCGGCAATTCTTTTATTTTTCCCTAAAAGAATAAAAGCACAGCGAATTGTAACTATTGTTGGCTTGCTGGCGGCACTAGTATCGGCTTTTACCTTACTTTTTAAAGTAAAAACAGATGGTGTACAAACCCTTACCCTAGGTAGCTGGGCTCCACCATTTGGGATTACAATGGTTTCAGACATGTTTTCAGCTCTTTTAGTCACCTCTTCTCTTATCATCACTTTATTTGTTGTATGGTATAGCTTTACTTACATAGATGAAGCTAGAGAAAAATCGTTTTACTATCCAGCTATCTTATTTATGCTAACTGGTGTAAACGGAGCATTTACTACAGGTGATATTTTTAACCTTTTTGTATTTTTTGAAGTATTATTAATGGCTTCATATGTACTAATCGTGTTGGGTGGAGAAAAAACACAATTAAAAGAATCTATTAAATACATAATAGTCAATATTGTCTCTTCATCCTTATTCGTTATTGCAGTAGGATACTTATATTCCGTAGTTGGGACATTAAACATGGCTGATATTTCCGTTAAATTGGCCGAGCATGGTGAGGTAGGAATCGTAACAGTAATCGCTGTGTTATTCTTAATAGTGTTCGGGATAAAAGGCGGTATCTTCCCTCTTTACTTCTGGCTACCTGGCTCTTATGCCGCACCGCCAGTACCTGTACTAGCTTTGTTTGGCGCATTGCTTACTAAAGTCGGTGTGTATGCTATCATGCGTACCTATACTTTGTTCTTTACAACAGATGTTGGGTTCACTCATGAAATGCTCATGATACTCTCGATTGTTACGATCATCGTCGGATGTATTGGTGCACTTGCTTACTTTGATTTAAAGCAAATTATTATTTATAATATCGTCATTGCAGTAGGAGTCATCTTATTCGGGGCTTCTATTATGAACGAAAATGGAATGATTGGTTCTGTCTTTTATTTAATCCATGATATATTGATAAAAGGTGCTCTGTTCCTATTAATTGGTATTGTCATTAAAATTACAGGCACGTCCAATTTACGAAAAATGGGTGGGTTGATGAAGAAATATCCACTTCTTCCGTCAACTTATTTAATCGCAGCATTTGGTTTAGCTGGAATTCCTCCGTTAAGTGGCTTTATTGGTAAGATGTTAATCGTTCAAGGTGGCTTCGAAGGGGAATTATTATGGCAAAGTATTTTTATCCTACTTTCCAGTCTCATCGTATTACTATCCGCTATCCGGATTTTCAT
>NZ_JBAEAP010000263.1:0-9470 GCF_056205495.1 Psychrobacillus sp.
TTTTCGATTGATTCTACTACTGAATCTATTGCTAGCTTAGATTGGGACAAGGTGTACCCGCTTGCAGGTCCAGTGGCCATTGAAGGAGCAGAGCCTGGAGATACGCTGGAGGTGGAAATTGTAAATTTAGAGACAGGAAGCTGGGGGTGGACGGCTATTTTGCCTGGACTCGGGCTGCTGCCGGAGGAGTTTCCAGATGCGTATTTAAGAACCTTTGATTTGACCGACGGGGAGTTTATTCATTTCCGCGAGGATATTAAAATTCCCATCGAGTCGTTTTTAGGGACGATGGGAGTAAGTCCTAAGGATGCAAGTGGACAGCCGATCATGCCTCCAGGAACTTTTGGGGGGAATATGGATGTTCGCCAGCTGACGATTGGGACGAAGTTGTATTTACCTGTCCAGGTGGCTGGAGCGTTGTTTAGCTGCGGAGATGCCCATGCAGCTCAAGGAGACGGGGAGGTTTGTGTGTCCGCATTAGAGTGTCCGATGACCGCTACCTTAAAGTTCAACCTTATTAAAGGCAAAACGATTCCTTCGCCTCAGTTTTTAACGAGTGCTCAGCTTACTCTTAAGGTGAACCATAAGGGATTCTTCGGTACCACTGGCGTTGGTCCTGATTTGATGAAGGCTTCGCAGGATGCGCTTCGGGCGATGGTAGATCACATTTCAACTACATATGAAATGGAGCCAAAGGATGCCTATTTGTTGTCTAGTCTATGTGTCGATTTGAAAATCTCAGAGATTGTAGATGCGGGGCAATATATCGTTAGTGCAGTATTGCCAATGGCGGTGTTTGAGGATTAATGAAGACTACAATAAAAGGAAAGATAACTAGACCATAAAATGGAAAACTATTCTTGACTAAAGAAATTTTCTAAACTAATATAAAAATAATAGTCAGAAAATAAAGTTATTTCCTAATATTACATCAAAGGGAAACAAGAGGAGAATTGCATGAAAGATACAGTAGTAGAAGAGAACGTCTTACTTCAAGAAGCATTGGACCTAAAGGAACAGTTAATACAGTGGCGCAGACATCTTCACGTGAATCCTGAACTATCATTTGAAGAATTTGAAACCTCCAAGTTTGTTTTAGAAAATTTAAAGGATCTTGGTTTTGAAATTCAAGCACCGGTTGCCAAAACTGGAATTGTTGCTCTTTTAAGAGGCACTGAGCCAGGTCCGACAGTTGCATTAAGGGCAGATATGGACGCTCTTCCTATACAGGATGAGAAGTCGGTTTCATACGCCTCGTCGGTTCCTGGAGTAGCCCATTTATGCGGACATGATGCCCATACTTCGATGCTGCTGGGAGCGGCCAAAATACTAAGTAAACATAGACCGACAAAGGGAAATATCAAGTTGATCTTTCAGCCAGCAGAGGAAGGGCTAGCAGGGGCCTTACATATGGTTCAGGAAGGGGTTCTTCAAAATCCCGATGTGGATGTTATTGCCGGTTTGCATGTACATCCTACAGCACATACAGGGTTTATAACGGTTGCGAAAGATGTCGCAATGGCATGTGCGGATTCTTTTGATATCGAAGTGATCGGAGAGGGGGGACATGCGGCTCATCCACATATGTCTATTGACTCGATAACGGTGGCGGCGGAAGTAATCTCTTCCTTACAACAAATTGTGAGCCGGTCGATTGATCCTCTAAAGCCAGCTGTTTTGACAATAGGAAAAATTGAAGGTGGCTTTAAGCGAAATGTCATCGCACCGTCCGTTCGATTAGAAGGAACAGTTAGAGTGTTAGATCCTTCGTTGCGCGAGGTCATTTCCAAAAGAATGGAGCAATATATTAAAGGCGTTTGCGAAGGAATGGGGGCTAGTTATAAGTTCGATTATCAATTTGGCTATCCTTCCGTGAAAAATGATAATAGGTTGATTCCATTATTAGATTCAATCTCTGAAAAAATATTAGGAGCTAATACTTTATCGATTATTAATCCGAGCATGGGAGGAGAGGATTTTGCTTACTATGCGGAAAAGGTGCCTGGAATTTTCTTTAGATTAGGCACTTACAATGCAGAAAAGGATTGTATCTATCCAAATCACCATCCTAAATTCGATATTGATGAAGATGCGTTGCCGTATGGCTCGGCTTTATTGGCCCAATTTGCTCTTGATTACATAGAGAGTAATACGAACGACTAATAAGTATAGGTTCAATGAAATTATATATATAAAGGGGAATGACTATGAAGAAATGGGTAGGATTAGCAAGTTCTGTACTTTTGACAGTAGGATTGCTGGTAGCTTGTAGTGGAGATGATTCTTCTACTTCTACGACTAAAAAAGAGGACGACAGGACATTGACGATTGCAATGGGAACGGACATGGTAACGTTTGATGTTCATAACCATGTTAATACTTCTACAGAAGCGATTCACGTGAATATGTTTAACTATTTGTTTAAACGAGACAATGAAACTGGTGAGATTTTACCAGACTTAGCAGAGGGTTATGAAAAAATTGACGATAAGACGTGGGAAGTGAAACTAAAAGAAGGAGTTAAGTTCCATAACGGCGAGGCATTAGATTCGGAGGACGTTAAATTCTCACTTGAACGTGTTGCGCATGATTCCACGCTGCTTGATCACATTAACTATAACTCTATTAAAGAGGTACAAGTTGTGGATGACTTAACGTTACGTATCGTTACAAATGAGCCAGACCCGGCTTTATTAAATAGAATTTCAAGGATTGCTTCTAGTATCCTTCCTTCTGAATATATTGAAGAAAACGGAATGGATCACTTCTTGGAAAATCCAGTTGGGACAGGACCATTTAAATTTTCGAAATGGGTACGTGACGATCGCATCGTGCTAGAAGTCTATGATGATTATTTTGAAGGAAAAAATGAGGAATGGGATGAGGTTGTATTCCGTGTAATCCCAGAAAACTCTACACGTGTATCTGAGCTATTAACAGGTGGAGTTGATATTGCAACAAACATGCCACCAAGTGAGTGGAAGCGTATTGAAGACAACGATGGTACACATTTATCTCAAGGTACCTCTAACCGAACGATGATGATATTTGTACGTTCAACAGAAGGATATCCAACCTCTGATCCGAGAGTTAGAAAAGCTTTGGACTTGGCAATTGATAACAAGGCTATAACGGATAACCTGTTAAATGGTGCGGGTATACCAACAATCACTCGTGTCGCACCAGGAAACTTTGGTTTTGCGGAAGATCTTTACGACACGTATAACTATGACGTGGAAGAAGCAAAAAAATTATTGGCTGAAGCAGGCTATCCGGATGGCTTTGAAATGACATTCCATTCTCCAAAAGGGCGTTATTTACAAGATGCTGAAATTGCTGAGATGGTTGCTGGCATGTGGACTGCAATTGGAGTAAAAGCAAATGTTGAATTTATGGAGTGGAGCAGCTTCGTTGAACTTCGTAATTCAGGCAAAAACAAGGATGCTTATTTACTAGCTTTAGGTAACTCTATGTTTGATGCGGCAAATGCATTAGATTGTTATAACTACGAAAGATTCAAAGAGCAAATTGATTATCATAACGAAGAGGTAGAAGAATTATTAGCAGCAGCTGCTCAAAATATGGACCCAGAAGAAAGAGCAGAACAATATATTAAAGCACAGCATTTATTAGCTGAAGACACGGCTCATATCGTATTACACCAAGAATCTATCAACGTTGGGGTAAGTGATGCAATTGATTATACACCTACAATGGATGAAATCATTTACGTGGATTCTATTAATAAAAAGTAGATATGGTGATCGGTAGGGAGAGCTTGCTCTTCCTTCCTTTACTATTTGGTAGAAAATTTAGTGGGTGAGTCAATTTCATAAATGATAGAAGTGGAAGGCATCCACTTAAGTGAAAATCCATTCTACTTTCTTATTTAAAAAGGATATTTTTATAGGAAAAAGATTATGAAATTAATTCAGTTGAATTCAATTTCAAAAATAGTATTTCACTGATCAGACATGATCATTTATCTCTCCGTATGGATTGGAGCACCAGACGGCGACTCCAGTGGGATGAGTGAGACAGATAAGACATTACAACCGCGCGCGTAGCGACGGGTGATGGCTTATCGCCTCACCCCACGGAAAGCGTCCACCTGAAGCGGAAATCCATTCTACTTTCTTATTTAAAAAAGATATTTTATAGGAACAGGATTATGAAATTAATTCAGTCTACAGATCATTTCAAAATATGTGTGAGGTGACAATTGATGAACAATTACTTCGTTAGGCGAATACTACAAATAATACCCGTATTATTAATCATTTCATTTATTGTCTTTTCACTAGTCTTTATAGCAGGAGATCCCGTGGCATTAATGCTACCTGATGACGCCTCACAGGAAGATGTCGAGCTATTAAGAGAATACTTAGGCTTAAATGAATCCTTTATCGTTCAATACACTACATACCTGATGAACCTTGTACAAGGTGATTTTGGAGAATCGTATCGTTATGGGCAGGATGCGATGTCGATCGTCTTAGAGCGTCTCCCTGCAACACTTGAACTAGGTATTGCAGCACTTCTAATCGCAATTGTTGTATCGATTCCACTTGGTATTTGGTCTGCTACCAAACAAAACTCTAGTCTAGATTTAGTGGCGACGGGAGCGGCTGTAATAGGAAAAGCGATGCCAAACTTTTGGCTAGGGATTATGTTAATTTTACTGTTTTCCGTTACGTTAAGCTTCTTCCCGGTTTCCGGAAGAGGAACGCTTATGCATTTGGTTCTCCCTTCTGTCACTCTGGCTACTGGGATAGCAGCGGAAATGACAAGACTCATCCGGTCTAGCATGATTGAAACCTTGAATCAGGATTACGTACGCACAGCAAAGAGTAAAGGTTTAAAGGATAGAATCGTAGTTTATAAGCATGCGTTCCGAAACTCCCTTATTCCGGTTATCACAATCACTGCACTACAAACCTCTACTTTGGTTGGTGGCACATTGATAACTGAAACCGTCTTTTCATGGCCAGGTTTAGGGCAACTATTAATACAGGCCGTCAATACACGTGATATGGCGATTGTTCAAGCCAGTGTATTTGTCATCGCAACACTCGTCATTCTTATGAATCTAGTAGCAGATATTCTTTACCGACTATTAGATCCACGGATTAAATATAGCTAGGGGGGAAGTTAAGTTGACCCAATCACAGACAATAAGCATGACACAAAACAAACCCTCTTCTTTTAAAAGGTGGAGTAGATTACTACTTAGAAGTAAGACAGGTACAGTAGGATTTTTTATCGTATTATTTGTTTTCTTAGTAGCCATTTTTGCGCCATTACTAGCACCACATGATCCCGCTGCTATAAATGCGGCAAATATGCTCAAGCCTCCTTTCTGGATGGAAGGTGGTAGTACTGCAAATCTATTGGGAACGGATAATCTTGGGAGAGATATTCTTAGTCGAATCATATATGGATCTCAAATTTCCTTATTAGTAGGTATTACATCTGTAGTTGTTGCCGGAATCATAGGTGTGACGATTGGCTTGATCGCGGGGTATTACGGAGGTTTTATAGACAATTTACTGATGCGCCTTGTAGATTCCTTCCTTGCCATCCCTACTATTCTTTTTGCGCTAGTAATACTTAGTGTTTTTGGCCCTAGTGTGATTACGCTTATCTTCGTTCTCGGTGCTACGAACTGGGTAAACTATGCACGGCTTGTTCGCGGCGAAGTGTTAACTATAAAGGAACGTGATTTCGTAAGAGCTGCTCGTTCCATTGGAATGAAAAACCATAAGATAATTACTCGTCATTTATTGCCAAATGTAATTTCCTCTTTTATCGTAATTTCCACGTTAAGTGTGGCAACAACGATCATTCTAGAAGCGTCACTTAGCTTTTTGGGACTTGGTGTTCAACCACCGACTGTTTCATGGGGATCTATTTTGAGTGATGGAAGAGATTATTTAGCGACTAGCTGGTGGCTGGCAACTTTTCCTGGTCTAGCCATAACAATAACAGTGCTTGGAATCATATTCTTGGGTGATTGGTTAAGAGATGTTCTTGATCCACGCTCTATCAAAAAATAATCTAAAGGAGGAATCCCAATGGCGGAGGAAGTACTGAATGTAAAAAACCTCAAAACTTATTTCCATACTGAAAATGGGATTGTTCCCTCAGTCGATGACGTTTCTATAAGGATAAATAAAGGCGAGACAGTAGCGATAGTAGGGGAATCTGGCTCAGGGAAAAGCGTAACCTCTCTATCCATTATGCGTTTAATCGAATCGCCAGGAAGAATTGAAGATGGACAAATTTTGTTTAAGGGAAAAGATATTGTTCCTATCTCAATGAAAGAAATGCGCAGCCTTCGTGGTAATGAAATTGCAATGATTTTCCAAGAGCCTCTTACTTCCTTGAACCCTGTTTTCACAATAGGAAATCAAATGGCAGAATCTATTATGCTACATCAAAAGAAGAATAAGAAGGAAGCACGTCAGATAAGTATTGAAATGCTGAAAAAAGTAGGGATACCAAGGGCAGAGAAGGTCATTGACTCATTCCCGCATTCATTGAGTGGAGGTATGAGACAGCGTGTCATGATTGCAATGGCACTCTCCTGCAATCCGGAATTGTTGATTGCAGATGAACCAACTACTGCTCTAGATGTAACGATTCAGGCTCAAATTCTTAAATTGATGAAGGGCTTAATCACGGAGTTTGACACATCTATTTTGCTAATCACCCATGACCTGGGTGTAGTGGCTGAAATGGCAGATCGTGTAGTCGTGATGTATGCAGGTCAAGTAGTGGAAGAAACGGATGTATTTACATTGTTTAGAGAACCTAGACACCCATATACAAAAGGTCTGATGGATAGTACTCCTAAAATCCATGAATTAAAGGATGAGCTAACTTCTATACCGGGCACCGTCCCAAGTCCCTTAGATTATCCAACTGGTTGTCGGTTCATGGATCGCTGTCCGTATGCCATGCAAAAATGTGCTGAGGCTCAACCAAAGCTTGAAGAAATTCTGACAAATCACAAGGTCAGATGCTGGCTCCATGAAGAAAAGGTGGTTGATTTGTATGAAACAAAATCATTTGCTGGAAGTTAAAGGGCTGAAAAAAGCTTTTGATATATCGGAAGGTTTCTTAAAAAGAAAAAAACAGTTTCTTTATGCAGTTGACGGCTTGGACTTTTATGTGGACGAGGGAGAGACCCTAGGGATAGTTGGGGAATCCGGATGTGGGAAGTCGACTACTGGAAACCTGATAGGTCAGCTACTGGATGCAACGGAAGGTGAGATTTTATTTGAGGGAGAAGATTTAACGAAGCTAAAAGGAGAGGTGTTAAGAAAGAAACGAGCAGATATCCAAATGGTATTTCAAGACCCTTTCTCATCCTTGAATCCACGTATGCGCGTGTTCGATTTGATAGCGGAGCCGTTAAGGACTCATAAATCTCTCAATAAAAAAGAGCTCACGGAACGAGTAATGGAGCTGATGGACCTAGTTGGGTTAAATCGTGCTTATGTCAATCGATATCCACATGAATTTAGTGGAGGACAGAGACAACGAATTGGAATTGCTCGTGCTATTTCCTTAAATCCCAAGCTTATCATATGTGATGAGCCAGTTTCTGCACTGGATGTATCGATTCAGTCTCAAATATTAAACTTACTATCTAAGCTACAAAAGGAACTCAATCTAACGTTCATTTTTATAGGACATGGACTGCCAGCAGTGAAGCACATCAGTGACAGAATTGCCGTGATGTATCTTGGTAAAATAGTGGAGCTGACGACAAAGGAAAAATTGTTTTTACATCCTATGCATCCTTATACAGAGGGTTTATTGTCCGCTGTGCCAGTTCCAGATCCAACTCAACGGAACATCGAGGGAAGACAGCTTTTAGAAGGCGATATCCCGAGTCCGGCAAATCCACCCCCTGGCTGTAATTTCCATACAAGATGCCCTTATGCTAAGGACATATGCAGTAAAACGGAGCCTATATTTGAGGAAAAAGCGTCAGGTCAATTTGTAGCCTGTCATTTCCCGCTTGAAAATGGTAAAGGAATTATCAATGAAGAGAAAGTGAAGGTAGATGCGTGATGGACTATCTGAGGAGAAACCTTGAGCCGATGCTTGAGCTCATAGAAAAATTAGTCAATATCGATAGTGGCTCAACGTGTAAAGCTGGTGTAGATAAAATAGGAGAAATCCTAATAAATGAATATAAACAAATGGACCTCTCTATAGAAATTAAAGAAAATGAGGAATTTGGTAATAACATTGTCATCAGACATAAAGAAGCCTTGAAGCCTGAAATACTGCTAATCGCCCATATGGATACGGTGTTTCCGATTGGAACGGCAGCAGAAAGACCATTTACCATTAAGGATGGCCTTGCATTTGGTCCAGGAGTAGCGGATATGAAGGCAAGTCAGGTAACTCTATTGTATGCGATGAAATATTTGTACGAGAAAAACGATGCTGCCTTGAAAAATGTCATCATTATTTTAAACAGTGATGAGGAAATAGGTTCCCCGACATCCAGGGAGCTCATCGAGGAAATTTCAAAAGAAGTGAAATATGCATTGGTTATGGAGCCTGCCCGTAAGGATGGATCGATTGTGTCCTCACGAAGAGGGGGCGGCAGATATACGCTGCATGTACATGGAAGATCTGCACACTCCGGAGTAGCACCAGAAGAAGGCAGAAGTGCTATTGAGGAGCTTGCATATAAAACGATCAAGCTCAATCATTTAACTGACCATGATCAAGGAATATCCGTAAGTGTAGGTATAGTGGAGGGCGGGGATGCGGTAAACATGATCCCGGACAGCGCCACTGGATACGTAGATGTACGCGTCGAAAGTGATGAGCAAAGCTTAGAAATTGCCAAGCAAATCGAAACCATTTGTTCCGTACCAGATGTACCAGGAACTACAATCGACCTAGAGGGCGGTATCACCCGTCCACCAATGGAGCTTGATGATAAGAACCAGAAACTCCTAGAAATCGTGAAGGAAGTCGGAAGCTCCTTTGGTCTAAAGGTAACCGATTCTCATACCGGTGGAGGATCCGATGCATCATTTCCCTCTCACCTTGGCGTAGCCACCATTGACGGTGTAGGACCAATCGGTGGAAAGCTGCACAATGAAGGGGAATATCTCGAAATAGACTCCCTGACGGAAAGGTGCTTTTTGTTAGCTGAGACTGTGTCGAGGTTATCGGGGACTGGTGAGTAGGATGGAGGGTGTCCCTGTGTCAGACACTATTCTGACAATTGACTACAATTCTCGGTAATTGCATCCCTTTGTCATACATAATCTTCAGTGAACAGTTGGATTCAAAGGCTCGGAAGCGTGTAGGCCCAAGGAGACTGGTTGTTGTTTAAGAAGGATAAATTAAAGGTCACTCATTACTGAGTGGCTTTTTATTATGTAAATAGGAAAAGCCGCGAAACTAAAAAAAGCAGGATTTTTTCGTGTCTATTG
>NZ_JBAEAP010000264.1:0-3010 GCF_056205495.1 Psychrobacillus sp.
GAGCGGACAAATTCCACAACCTCTAAGCTGTTATCTCCTTTTTCACATAAGTCCCCATTAATAAATAGATAATCATCCAGCTGGTAATTGACTCTGTCTAATAACTTTTTAAATAGCTGTAAGTTTGCATGGATATCCGAGATCACTATTACTCTTTTGCCAGGCTCTAAACTAATTCTTTTTATATCTATCATTTTCGTTGTCTCCTATAAAATGCTAATTACATAATACCCTCTTAATCCTCTTGATTTATAATCGCTAGAATGAGATGGTCCTGCCATTTACCGTTTATTTGTACATTTTCTTTAGCAATCCCTTCTTTATGAAAGCCTGCTTTTTCCAACACTTTTATTGAAGGTGTATTGTGAGGCATAACTCCAGCCTCAATTCTATGTAATTTTAATGTTTCAAAGCCATAAGCAACGGCCATCTTAACTGCTTCCGTCATGTAGCCCTTCCCATTTTGCTGTTCGTCTAAGGTGTAACCAATCATACAACTTTGAGCTGGACCTCGAGAGATGTGTGATAGGGCAACATTGCCAATTAATTCATCTGTTTTGGATAAAAAGATGCCGAACGCATACAATGTATCATTTGTTGCACCTGTTATCCCATTTTCAATGCGTTCCTTTATTTTTTCATATGTATAAAAATCCGGCTCTCTTAAAACTGAATAGTGCTTGAAAAATTCCTTGTTTCTTATTTCTAAGTCCAGTGCCGCTTCTGTATCTTTCATTTGAAGAAGACGAATATATATTCCTTCTTGAGTGCCCATCAGTAACCTCCTCTATTTTATTAAATTATATGAAAATTCCACCAAAAATAAAAGCCCTGTTATAAACAGGACTTTAACATGAATTTACTTAACTACTAAAGCTGGGCATTGAACTTGTTTTATTACCTTATGACTGACGCTTCCTAAAACCATTTCCTGTAGGGAATTTAAGCCTCTGCTCCCAATGACTAAAAGATCTACCTTATTTTCATTGGCGAATTTAACAATCTCAGGACCAGGGATACCATGCAGTATATTGATTTTATAGCTAATTTCCGATTCCTTTAAAAGTAGCTCAACATTTTGTATTTTCTTTCTACGTTCTAATTTTAAAACCTCTGTAGAGCCTGCATGCAGTACCTCTGTCCTTGCTTTTTCAAAATCTGCTACATAAACTATTTCCACCAAACATTGCTTATTTAAAGAAGCAATTTTGATTGTCTCCTTCGCTGCTCGAACAGCATTTTCAGAGCCATCTGCTGCTAAAACAATATGGTTATACATGGTGCGGATTCCCCCTTTAATGAGTGGATAGAGCATCTATTTGAGCAATCATTTTTTTACTATATGAATCTAAGCCGATTAATTCTACTTGAAGTCCTCGCTCACTTAGTAAATCCTTCACTTTAAATAATGCTCCTACCCCGGAATCATCCCAGATCCTACTATTAGTAAAATCAATTTGTATAGTATCCGATAGTGTAGTGGACTTTTTAAAGTAATCTACAAAGCTATCAGTAGAGGCAAAAAATAGCTGCCCTTCTATAATGTATCGCTGATCCTGTTCTATAACTTTTAGGGTAGAAATTTTTACAACAAAGAAAACCGCGCTTAATATAACTCCTGCGATAACTCCCTTTGACAGGTCGTGTGTATACACTACAATTATTATAGTAGTCAGCATGACCAGTGCATCTGTTCTTGGTGCTTTTACTAAATACTTAAATGAGTTCCAGTCAAAGGTACCGATACATACCATAATCATGATTCCAACTAATACTGGCATTGGAATTTTAACGACCAAGTCACCTAAAACAAGGATTAGGAATATAAGGAACAAACCGGCTACTAGAGTAGAAAGTCGACCTCTTCCTCCTGATTTAACGTTAATCACTGATTGTCCAATCATCGCACATCCTGCCATACCACCAAAGAATCCCGTTACGAAGTTAGCAATACCTTGACCTCTAGCCTCTTTATTTTTATCACTTTCGGTTGCAGTCATATCATCTAAAATTTGAGAAGTAAGTAACGACTCTACTAGTCCCACTATTGCAAGTGCTATAGAAAACGGGAAAATTATCTGTAGCGTTTCTAAATTTAGAGGAACATTTGGAAGCAAAAAGGATGGTAAGGTTTGTGAAATATTTCCTAAATCACCTATCGTTTTTAATTCAAATCCACTGTAAATAGCAACGATAGTTAATGTGACGATCACTATTAACGGTGCCGGTATTACTTTGATGAAACGTGGTAATGTATAAACAAGAATAAGTGTAATTCCTACAAAAATATACGTCATCGTTGAGATCCCAATGAAATGTGGTACTTGAGCCATGAATATTAGTATCGCTAACGAATTGACGAATCCAATCATCACTGCATTAGGAATATACTTCATCAGCTTAGCAATCTTAAAGACACCAAATAGTAGTTGAATAATCCCTGTCAAGATGGTTGCTGCTAATAAATAATCTAATCCGTATTCTTTAACAAGAGGCACCATAACTAGAGCCATTGCCCCAGTCGCTGCAGATATCATACCTGGTCGTCCGCCTACAAAGGCAATAATGACTGCTATACAAAAAGAAGCATATAGCCCTACCATCGGATCGACTCCTGCTATAATTGAAAAAGCAATGGCTTCAGGAATAAGGGCAAGAGCAACTACTATTCCGGATAAAATATCGCCCCGTATATTTCCAAACCATTGTTGTTTTAAACTTTCCATGATAATCTCCTTTGAAAAAAATTCTTCGATTATCATATCATCTTCTTTCCGTTAAGGGAACCTTTGCTCTTAAAGATGCCAGTTACTTGCTGAAGAGTACAAGCATATTGTAGTTAAAGCTATAAGACCTATCCAAAATATTTATATCTAGATGTAGATAAAAAAGAATGAGAGAGTAACATACGAATATGAGTTAAATTTTGTTTTATATGTTAATATTTAACTAAAACTAAATATTAACAAGTTAATGGAGGTGGCTTCTTGCAAAAAAATAATCTTCTTTA
>NZ_JBAEAP010000265.1:0-2445 GCF_056205495.1 Psychrobacillus sp.
AAAGCCCCATGAATAATGTATATTCATAGGACTAGATTTATATTATTTACTATTTTCCCCAACTATTTTAACTTCTAGTTCTAACTCAACCCCGAAGTTATCATGCACTGCTTTTTTCACCATTTCAATTGTATTTATATAATCTGTAGCAGTTGCATTATTCTTATTGACGATAAAACCTGCATGTTTAGTAGATACCTCTGCTCCACCAAAGCCCTTCCCTTGTAAACCACTATCCTGGATTAGCTTACCAGCAAAGTATCCAGGCGGTCGTTTAAACACACTTCCAGCAGAAGGATACTCTAATGGCTGCTTAGACTCTCGCTGGAAAGTTAAATCAGCAATTTTAGCATTTACTTCTTCTGGGTTTCCAGGCTTCAGCTCAAATTCAGCCGATAAGACATAGTAACCTTCTTTTGTAATTATGCTTTTACGATACTCTAACTCCAGCTCTTCCTTTGAAAGTACCAGTTTTTCACCTTCAGGACTAAGAACAGTACACTGCAAAATTACATCCTTGATTTCTCCGCCATAAGCTCCTGCATTCATTGCCATTGCTCCACCAACTGTTCCAGGAATTCCACAAGCAAATTCCAAACCTGTCAACGATTCCTTTGCAGCGGCTTTGGAGACATCTATAATAGCAGCTCCACTTTCAGCATATACATGATTACCTTCAATAATAATTTTATCTAGTTTCTCTAAGCAAAGAACAACGCCACGTACTCCACCGTCTCTGACAACCATATTAGAACCATTACCTAACAATAACAGTGGGATATTGTTTTTGTGAGTATAGTCAACTATAAAAGCTGCTTCTTGCTCGTTTTCAGGTGTAACAAATAAGTCAGCCATGCCACCCATGCGAGTCATCGTGTGTACATGAAGAGCTTCGTCTATTTTCACATTACTTGGATCTAGCTTTGTAATTAATTCTTTGTACCATACTTGTTTGTTCAAAAAAGACAATCCTTTCTTCTTTAACCTATCACCTTACATACTATGCGTTTCCCTATATAAACTTTCAAGTGTCTTATTATAACCAATCCTTGGACCAAGTTTCAATCCCAGTTATAACTTCCTTAAGAGCCATACCTTTATCCGTTAAATTATACTCTACTCGAACTGGAACCTCAGAAAAAAGTGTTCTTTGAACAATCCCTTCTCTTTCCAATTCTTTTAATCGCTCGGACAACAAACGTCCACTTATAGGAAGAGAAGACTCTATCTCATTAAACCTCTTAGAACCGTCTAATAATTGATAAATAATTAAAGTTGTCCATCTTTTACCTAACAATTCCATTGCCTTGGAAAGTCGCGGACATAATGATAATTCCTTCATATTAATCACCTCTATCACTAAGTATTATACGCCTGTTCATATTTTTTGTAAAACCAAAGTAATTAAATTACTTGACGTAATTATATTATTAATTTATAGTTACTTACATAAAGTAACTAAAAGTTACTCTCAAACTATTACGTTTGAATTTGCTATTAAAAACAGAAATGTAGGAGGAAATAAAAATGACAAAATTTAATTTGGACGCTGCACATTCTAGTATCGATTTTTCTGTAAAACACATGATGGTATCTAAAGTGAAAGGTAGCTTTACTCACTTTACCGCTGATTTAGAGGGTACTGCCGAGGACTTAACAGGTGCCTCTATCACTTTTAATATTGATGTTAATTCAATCAATACGAATCACGAGGATCGCGATAATCACTTACGTGGCGAGGATTTCTTTGATGCAGAGAAATACCCATCTATAACATTTGAGGCTACTGAAATTAAAAACACCGATATAGGCGAATACGATGTAACTGGTAACTTAACTATCAAAGACGTAACTAAGCCTGTCACATTCGAAGTTGAGTACGGCGGTAAGGGTAAAAACCCTTGGGGACAGGAAGTAGTTGCTTTCTCGGCAGAAACTAAGGTAAACCGAAAAGACTTTGGCTTAGTTTGGAACCAAGCACTTGAAACAGGCGGCGTGTTAGTCGGCGAAGATATCAAAATTTTAGTAGAGTTAGAGCTTAATCCTGCTGAATAACTTTTAATATTAAATGGCATTCCAATAAAAATGGAATGCCCTCAGACTGTAGACAAACTCCAAAAATTATGGAGTTTGCCTACAGTCTTTTTTCTTTTAACATAGAAGTAACGCGAGGGAGAGTTGATTTCCGCTACGAACGGACGCTTTCCGCGGGCACGGCTTCAGCCGCTTCCCTCTCTGCGCTCAGTCCAGGGTCTTCAGCTCGCGCTGTTCCCGCTGGAGTCGCCGTTCTTCGCTCCAATCAACGGGGCCACCTATAAAATGAATGAGGTGATGGATATGATGACGAAAAATCAAACCAATGAACGCGAACAATGCCTCAACTCCTTCTATTTGTGCCACATGTCCAGTGATTGACCAATGCACGCAGAGTAAGAATAAACAAAA
>NZ_JBAEAP010000266.1:0-15032 GCF_056205495.1 Psychrobacillus sp.
AGGGACACCTAAAAAGAGGATCCGCACCTAAAAGTAAGAAAGTGTCACCTAAACCAAAGCAAGCCGCACCTAAAGGGAGGAGAAGCGCACCTAAACAGGAAAAAGGGACACCCAAAAAGAGGATGCGCACCTAAAAGTAAGGAAGTGTCACCTAAAAATAGTAAACCGTAAATATGCAAAAAACAGTAATGATTCAATCCTTAACCTACGCTTTCGCATGTAGGTGTCTTCTCTATCTCATTCATCCCACTCGAATCTCCATATGCCGCTACTATTAATAATCAATAAATATTCCTCACACATAAGTAAATTGCTATTTATCCAATTTACACATTAGATATTCAACAAACTATTTAAACAGCACACACCCTTTTTACAGTTTTTCCTTTACGTAATAGAAGATTTTATGTATTCTATAATTTATAAGTGGTCTGACCACTTTGTAATTTATGGAAGAGTGATGTAGTTTGAATTCAGATAAGGCCTCAAGAAAAATGTTTCTGGAAATTGTAAAACAACTGAGACAGCTTATTCATGATGAAAAAGTACCTATTGGTGGGAAATTACCTTCGGAAAGAGAGCTTGCAGAACGACTTCAAGTTGGAAGATCTTCCGTAAGAGAAGCACTTCGAAGCATGGAATTACTAGGCTTAATAGAGACTAGAAGGGGAGAAGGAACATTTCTTTCAGATTATCGAAAACATAAACTGGTAGAAGTGCTATCGACCTTTATTCTGCAGGAGGCTAAGCCTAAGGAAGATGTCCATATAACAAGAGAGGCACTTGAAAAAGATGCTATTAGAAAGGTATGTCTTTCAGAAAAGCTACATAAACTTTTAATTTGGGATGCTTTTATAGAAAAATTGCAGGTGGAAGAAGTGCAAAGAGAAGACATTATTAGAGAAATCCTAATCTTATCGGACAATCGCCTTGGCTTGAAAATTTGGTTTTTATTGAAGCAATATGGTGGAGAGCCTTATCGTAGCTACATGACTTTAGAAGAGAAAGGAATTTGGACTCAATTGCTAGAATGTATAAAGCTAGGAGATGAGAAAAAAGGAATTTCTTTTTTTGAGGATTGGCTATTGTTACTAAACAGGGGAGATGTTTAAATGAGCATTCGAGATATATTTAGAAAGAACCAAAAAAGAAAATATGCCACTATACCATCGGAGAAAGCACATGATGTTCCTGAAGGAATTATGGTTAAATGTCCGGAGTGTAGGAAGAATGTTTTCACCAAGGATCTTATGAAAAACTTAAAGGTTTGTCCTTCCTGTGAACATCATATGAAAATGACAGCTCAAGAACGTATTGATATTTTTCTAGATGAAAATACCTTTGTTTCAATGGACGATCATTTAGAAACAGTAAATCCATTAAATTTTCCTAGCTATACGGAAAAGGTTAAATCAGATTCTAACAAAACAGGCTTGAATGAGGCAGTTTTAACTGGCATCGGGAAACTGAAGGAACATACGGTTGTAGTGGCAGTAATGGACTCACATTTCCGTATGGGATCTATGGGATCGGTAGTCGGCGAAAAAATTACGAGAGCAATTGAAAAAGCAACGGAGCTGAAAGTTCCTTTTATCATTTATACAGCGAGCGGTGGAGCAAGAATGCAAGAAGGCGTATTGTCTTTAATGCAGATGGCAAAGACATCTGTTGCTTTAAGAAGACATAGCGACCATGGTTTATTATATATTTCTATTTTAACTCACCCAACTACTGGAGGAGTCTCCGCCAGCTTTGCCTCAGTCGGAGATATTAATCTAGCAGAACCACGTGCACTTATCGGCTTTGCTGGAAGACGAGTCATTGAACAAACCGTTCGGGAGAAGCTGCCAGACGATTTTCAAACAGCGGAATTTTTAATGGAGCATGGTCAGCTGGATGCAGTTGTACACCGACAAGAAATGAGAGACACGGTAGCGAATCTAGTTAACTTACATGTCCAAAAGGAGGTAGTCGTATGGTAAAGGTACTTCCATTTGAGGAGCCAATTGTACAGCTTAAAAATAAAATAGAAGAAATTAAAGAGTACACTGCAACGGCAGAAGTAGATATGTCTATTGAAATTGAAAAGCTGGAAGAGAGATTAAGAAAACTAGAGATGGATATTTATGAGAATATGGAGCCATGGGATAGAGTACAGGTAGCTCGACATCCAGGCCGTCCTACTACTAGAGATTATATACAACGATTGTTTACTAATTTCATAGAGCTTCATGGAGATCGTTCATACGGCGATGATGCTGCTATTATAGCTGGGATTGCACTATTGAACGGAAATCCAATTACTATAATCGGGCATCAGCGAGGCGCTGACACAAAAGAAAATATAAAAAGAAATTTCGGTATGCCTCATCCTGAAGGATATCGCAAAGCACTTCGTCTGATGAAACAAGCAGAAAAGTTTAATCGACCGATCATTTGTTTTATAGATACAAAGGGTGCTTATCCAGGCAAGGCTGCTGAAGAAAGAGGACAGAGTGAAGCAATTGCTAGAAATTTAGTAGAGATGGCTGGCTTAAAGGTTCCTGTAATTAGTGTGGTTATCGGAGAAGGTGGAAGCGGAGGAGCGTTAGCATTAGGTTTGTCTAACCATATTCATATGCTTGAAAACTCCACATACTCTGTAATTTCACCAGAGGGAGCTGCGTCTATTCTTTGGAAGGATTCCTCGCTTGCGAAGGAAGCAGCAGAAGCGATGAAAATTACAGCTCCAGACTTAAAAAAAATGAATATAATTGATACAATTATAAGAGAGGTTCATGGAGGGGCTCATAAAGATATTGAAAAGCAAGCAGAGTATATGAAGGACGTGCTTGTTAGCTCATTAAGAGAACTATCCATGCTCTCACCAGAAGAATTAGTAGAAGCACGCTACAAAAAATTTAAGCAAATTGGTGAATTTAAAGAAAATGCGTCTTTATAGACGCATTTTTTTTGAAAGTTTCTCATGTTACACTTATAGTTAATAGAGGTAAGTTTGGAGGGGATAGAGAGATGAAACGTATTGGTGTATTAACTAGTGGCGGAGACGCTCCAGGTATGAACGCTGCAATTCGAGCGGTTGTAAGAAAGGCCATATTTGAAGGTATTGAAGTTGTTGGTATTTTACATGGTTATCAAGGATTAATAGAAGGAAAAATGGAAAAGCTGGATCTGGGTTCTGTTGGTGATATCATTCAAAGAGGTGGAACAAAGCTATACTCTGCGAGATGTCCAGAATTTAGAACAGAAGAAGGCCAATTAAAGGCAATTGAACAGCTGAAGGCTAATGAAATTGATGGACTCGTAATTATTGGGGGAGACGGATCCTACCGTGGATCTATGACTCTTACAAAGAACGGGTTCCCATGTGTTGGGATTCCAGGTACTATCGATAATGATATTCCAGGAACTGATTATACATTAGGTTTTGATACGGCGCTTAATACAGTAATTGAATGTATAGATAAAATTAGAGACACTGCTACTTCACATGATCGCACCTTTATCATTGAAGTCATGGGAAGAGATGCTGGAGACTTAGCTTTATGGGCTGGGCTTGCAGGAGGAGCAGAAACCATTATCGTTCCTGAGGTAGAGATGGATATTACAGAGGTAGTGGAACGTTTAGAAAGTGGAACGGCACGTGGAAAAAAACATAGTATTATCGTTGTAGCAGAAGGTGTAATGAGTGGTCAGGAATTTGCTGCAAAACTTAAGGAGCATGCTAATATTGAGACGAGAGTTTCTGTTCTAGGGCATATTCAACGTGGTGGATCTCCTACTGGGCGAGATCGTGTATTGGCTAGCTTATTTGGTGCAAAAGCTGTAGAAGTGTTAATGGCTGGTACTGGAGGCCGTGCAATTGGAATACAAAATCATCAAGTGGTAGACTATGATATGACGGAAGCATTTGAAAAAACAGAAGAATTTGATCAAGCAATGTATCGCTTATCTAAAGAGTTGTCTATTTAAGATTACATAAATTACAGCAATAGGAAGGATTAGATGTATGAGAAAAACTAAAATAGTTTGTACAATTGGACCAGCAAGTGAATCAGAGGAAACATTAGAAAAGCTAATTGAGGCCGGCATGAATGTTGCTCGCTTAAACTTTTCTCATGGTAGCCATGAGGAACATGCTGGAAGAATCGAACGTATTAAAAAAGTAGCTAAACGATTAGACAAAATTGTTGGAATCTTACTAGATACAAAAGGTCCTGAGATTCGTACACATAAAATGGAAAATGATGCAATTGAGCTTGCATCTGGGCAAACCATTGATATCTCTATGACAGAAGTGCTGGGCAATAATGAGCGTTTCTCTATTTCCTATGAAAAGTTAATAGAGGATGTAGAGGAAGGGTCTATTATATTACTTGATGATGGGCTGATCGAGCTTATCGTTAAAGGAATAGATTTAGAAAATGGAATTATTCATACGTATGTACAAAATGCTGGAACTTTAAAGAACAACAAGGGTGTTAACGTTCCAGGAGTTTCTGTGCAATTACCAGGTATTACAGAAAAAGATGCAAAAGATATTCTCTTTGGTATTGAACAGGATGTGGATTTCGTCGCTGCTTCTTTCGTTCGTAGAGCTAAAGATGTACAGGAAATCCGTGAACTTTTAGAAAATAATAATGGATCTCATATTCAAATCATACCTAAAATCGAAAACCAAGAGGGTGTCGATAATATTGATGAAATCCTTCAAGTTTCTGATGGCTTAATGGTTGCAAGGGGAGACCTTGGAGTAGAGATTCCTGCGGAAGAAGTTCCATTAGTACAGAAATCACTTATTCAAAAATGTAATGAAGCAGGGAAGCCGGTTATTACCGCAACACAAATGTTAGACTCTATGCAAAGAAATCCTCGCCCTACACGTGCTGAGGCAAGTGACGTTGCAAATGCAATCTTTGACGGTACAGATGCTATTATGCTTTCTGGTGAGACAGCTGCAGGGCTATATCCACTTGAAGCAGTTCAGACGATGGATAAAATCGCAAAACGTACCGAAAATGCAATTGACTATCGTGCTATTGTTAACAAACTAAGTAAGGCAAGAGAAGTTAATCTAACAGATGCAATAGGGCAAGCGGTTGCTCATACTGCCATTAACTTAAAGGTTAAAGCGGTTATTGCTCCGACAGAAAGTGGACATACAGCTAAAATGATCTCTAAATTTAGACCTGGTGTGCCTATTATTGCAGTGACATCTACTGTAAAGCCATCTAGATTGCTGACATTAGTATGGGGAGTGTATCCGATAGTTGGTAAGAAAGCATATTCTACGGATGAGGTACTAGAAATTGCTGTGGAGGAAAGTATTTTACAGCATTATGTGACACACGGAGATTTAGTAGTAATAACTGCAGGAGTTCCAGTTGGACAAGCAGGTACTACTAACTTAATGAAAGTTCATGTTATTGGGGACATGGTAGCTAAGGGGCAAGGAATCGGAAAGAAAACTGCCTTTGGTAAAGCCATCGTTGTTAATAACGCAAAGGAACTAGAAGGTCAGGATACAAGTGAGAGTATTATCGTGACCATTGGTTCTGACAAAGATATGGTTCCTGCTATCGAGAATTGCAAAGGCTTGATCACAGAAGAGGGTGGCTTAACAAGTCATGCTGCTGTTGTTGGTTTAAGCTTTGGAATTCCTGTAATAGTTGGGGTACACGATGCAACGAAGCTTATAGAAAATGGTCAAGAATTAACGTTAGATGCTGAAAGTGGAGTAATCTACAATGGGCAAGCTAGCATTATTTAATTAGATCTTCTAAGAATTTATATATTCTCAAGACAAGTGCCTCACATAAAGTGAGGCACTTGTTTTATACTTAGTATAGAAGGACGGTGTCTTTATGAAATGGATCATAGGTTTGTTTGTAGTAGTTCCTGCAATTGAGTTATATATTTTACTTTTAGCAGGCAAGTCGTTAGGAGCTTTCAATACACTTTTACTAATCATGGCCACTGGAATTATTGGTGGGCTTGTAGCAAAGCGTCAAGGGATGAAAGCTTTCCGTGAGGTTTCGGATAGTGTGAAAAACTACCAAGCACCGGGTGAGTCAGCGATTAATGGAATTTGTATTTTCATTGGTGCTATTTTAGTAATACTACCAGGGTTTGTCTCTGATATTCTTGGGTTTTTATTGTTGTTCTCTCCAACGCGTAAGCTGTTTAAACCTTTGTTTTATAGATGGGTTAAGAAAAAGATGAAGAATGGTCAAGTCATCGTGATGAAGTCTTCATAGACCCTCCCCATTTGTTTGCTATTAAATAGATGAATGGGCTGAATAGAATACCAACAAAGCCAAATATCAATACTGCAGCAGCACTTAAAAAGAATACATGGACAGCTTTAATCTGCATAGAAGCCGACCAAAGTAAATTGTCTACTATATGTCTTGTAAGCTGCACAAAAATATAAAGCAATAAAATAATACTGCCAAATAGTTTCGCATCTAGAAGGAAGAAATAAATGCTCATAGGTATTAAAATTATGCCAGTCCCAAGAAAAGGGATGCTATCCACTAAAGAAATTAAAAAAGCATTTTTTATTGGGTTATGTAGACCGAGCACGCTAAAGCCTATAGAAAGTAAAATAAATGTAATTAACAATAACTTCACTTCCACGCCCAAAAAGCTATTAACTACCTCCGAAGATTTCATGACTACTTTATGAAAGAATTCTCTTGTTTTCACTGGGAAATAGATCAGGAACCAAAGTCTATTCTTTGTAGACTCATACAACGAAAAAAAAAGTCCAATGCTAAAAAGAAGTACTTCAAAAACATAGGTAGGCAGATGAGTAAGATTAACCAATAAATTATTTAAAATGGTGTTTAATAGCTCTTGGAACTTATCTTCAAACATTAGAAATATAGGATGCTTTTGCAAGTCATCAAAAGGTAAATATAAAAGATGCTCATGCAGAAGAGGTATAAGAGTGACTAATGATTGAAAGATGAAATATACGAAAAGTAAAAAGCTACTTAATATAATTACCTCTGTTAATAGTACGCTCACTATAATTGGCAGCCTGAGTTTCTTATGGAAGAAATTAGACGTGGGAAATAATAGATATCCACAAAGGATAGATAACGTTAAAGGGTAAGCAATGAAAAGGATTAATCCAATGATTCCAATTGGCATCCAATAAGATATAATATCTTTCTTGTTTATTTGAAAACTAACTATATTCATCCATTCTTTTCTCAGTATAAATTGATTGAAAAGTTATTTTTTAATAATTTTAAGCGTTTTCATTCACAAAATAGCCAAAATTGATTATAATACGAGAGTAAGCAATTTAAAGGTACATATTAAATACAGGTAAAACTCTATTTACGAGACAAGTAGATAATGCAGTTTTTCTGTAGAAGGGGAGATTACTAATGACGTCAACTCGTGGTTTAGAAGGAATCGTAGCGACACAGTCAGCAATAAGCTCTATTATTGATGACACCCTTACATACGTCGGCTATGATATTGATGATTTAACGAACAATGCAAGTTTTGAAGAGGTAGTTTACCTTTTATGGCATAAACGTCTGCCAAATGCTTCAGAACTAGCAGAGCTAAAACAGCAACTTGCTGATAACATGGCAGTACCTCAAGAAGTTTTAAATCATTTCAAAACATATCCAATTGATAAAGTTCATCCAATGACTGCTCTTAGAACAGCTGTATCTATGCTAGCATTATATGATGATTCTGCAGAGGATATGTCCGAGGAAGCAAACTACCTTAAAGCTATCCAGTTACAAGCTAAAATGTCTACTTTAGTAACTGCATTTTCTCGTGTACGTAAAGGATTAGAGCCAGTAGCTCCTAAATCTGATTTAGGCTACGCTGCAAACTTCTTATATATGCTATCTGGTGAAATGCCAGAAGAAATTGAAGTAGAAGCTTTTAACAAAGCATTAGTACTTCATGCAGACCATGAATTAAATGCATCTACATTCACTGCACGTGTTTGTGTAGCAACTCTTTCTGATATTTACTCAGGTGTTGTTTCAGCTATTGGTGCTCTTAAAGGGCCACTTCATGGTGGAGCAAACGAACAAGTAATGAAAATGTTAACTGAAATTGATACTCTTGAAAACGTAGATAGCTATGTTCAAGATAAATTAGACAATAAAGTGAAAATCATGGGCTTCGGTCACCGTGTTTATAGAAAAGGTGATCCTCGTGCAAAACACTTACGTGAAATGTCTAAAAAACTAACAGCTCTTCGCGGAGAGTCAAAATTATATGATATGTCTGTACGCATTGAAGAAATCGTTACTGGTCAAAAGAATTTGCCACCAAATGTAGATTTCTATTCAGCATCTGTGTATCATTCATTAAATATTGATCATGATTTATTTACACCTATTTTTGCAGTTTCTCGTGTATCTGGATGGGTAGCTCATATTCTTGAGCAATATTCAGACAACCGCTTAATCCGTCCACGTGCAGAATACGTTGGACCTGGAATGCAAAAATACGTTCCAATCGAAGAACGATAATATCAATTGTTTGTAAAGATTAGGGCTAAAACACATGGTGTGTTATTGGCCCTATGATTATGATAGTAGGAGGAAATAATAATGACATCTGGTAAAATTACAGTAGAAAACGGTGTACTTAACGTACCAAACACAGCAATCATTCCATTTATCGAAGGTGACGGAACAGGTCCTGATATCTGGGCAGCAGCTTCACGCGTATTAGAATCTGCAGTAGAAAAAGCTTATAATGGTGAAAAGAAAATTGAATGGAAAGAAGTACTTGCAGGACAAAAAGCATTCGACCAAACTGGTGAATGGTTACCACAAGAAACTTTAGACGTGATCAATGAGTACTTAATCGCTATTAAAGGACCTTTAACAACACCAATCGGTGGAGGAATTCGTTCATTAAACGTAGCTCTACGTCAAGAATTAGACCTATACACTTGCCTACGTCCAGTACGTTATTTCACTGGTGTTCCATCTCCAGTTAAACGTCCTGAAGATACAGACATGGTTATTTTCCGTGAAAACACAGAAGATATCTATGCTGGTATTGAATATGCAAAAGGTACAGACAATGCTAAAAAACTAATCGAGTTCTTACAAACAGAATTCGGTGTTAAAAACATCCGTTTCCCAGAAACTTCAGGTATCGGTATTAAACCAATTTCTGAAGAAGGTACTAAACGTTTAGTGCGTGCTGCATTAAACTACATTATTAAAGAAGGTCGTACTTCTTTAACATTAGTACACAAAGGAAATATCATGAAGTTCACTGAAGGAGCTTTCAAAACTTGGGGCTATGAAGTGGCTGAACAAGAATTTGGTGACAAAGTATTCACTTGGAACCAATACGATCAAATTAAAGAAGAACAAGGTACTGAAGCAGCTGACAAAGCTCAATCGGATGCAATTGCAGCTGGTAAAATCCTAGTTAAGGATTCAATCGCTGATATCTTCTTACAACAAATCTTAACTCGTCCAAAAGAGTTCGATGTAGTTGCTACTATGAACTTAAATGGAGATTATATCTCTGATGCACTTGCTGCACAAGTTGGTGGTATCGGTATCGCTCCTGGAGCTAACATCAACTACGTAACTGGACATGCTATTTTTGAAGCTACTCACGGTACAGCTCCAAAATATGCTGGTTTAGATAAAGTTAACCCATCTTCAGTAATCCTTTCAGGTGTATTAATGCTTGAACACCTTGGCTGGAACGAAGCTGCTAAACTTATCATGGATTCCATGGAAAAAACAATTGAATCTAAAGTAGTAACTTACGACTTTGCTCGTCTAATGGATGGTGCTAAAGAAGTTAAGTGTTCAGAGTTTGCTGACGAATTGATTAAAAATCTTTAATCGGAAGTTATGAAATTTGGTTTAACGAGAGAGAGGATTAATTCCTCTCTTTTCCAATTTTGGACAAAAGGAGAGTTACGACATGACAATGAAACGTAATAAAATCTCAGTTATCGGTAGCGGGTTTACAGGTGCTACTACAGCGTTCCTATTGGCACAAAAAGAATTGGGAGATATCGTATTAGTGGATATACCACAAGCTGAAAACCCTACTAAAGGCAAAGCTTTAGATATGGCGGAAGCTGGACCAGTTCAAGGATTCGATGCTAATATCATCGGTACTTCTAATTACGAAGATACGAAGAATTCGGATTTAGTAATTATTACTGCAGGTATTGCACGTAAGCCTGGCATGAGCCGTGACGATTTAGTTCAGACAAACCAAAAAGTAATGAAGGCTGTTACTGGAGAAATTATCAAATATTCTCCGAACACAACGATTTTAGTATTAACCAACCCAGTTGACGCTATGACATACACTGTCTTTAAGGAATCCGGTCTACCGAAGGAAAGAGTTATCGGGCAATCGGGAGTGTTAGATACTGCTCGTTTCCGTACATTTGTTGCACAGGAATTAAACCTATCTGTTAAAGATGTAACTGGTTTTGTTCTTGGAGGTCATGGCGATGACATGGTTCCACTTGTAAGATACTCATATGCTGGAGGCATACCTTTAGAAAAACTAATGGATAAAGATCGCCTGGAGGCTATTGTGGATCGCACTCGTAAAGGTGGAGCAGAAATTGTTAACCTTTTAGGTAACGGTTCTGCATACTATGCACCCGCTGCTTCACTTGTAGAAATGGCAGAGGCTATCCTAAAGGATCAAAAACGTGTTCTTCCATCCATTGCATACTTAGAAGGGGAATATGGTATGGAAGGTATTTACCTTGGAGTACCAACCGTTCTAGGAGCAGGTGGCATTGAGAAGATTATAGAACTTGATCTGACTGAAGAAGAAAAAAATCTGTTAAGTAAATCTGCTGATGCAGTAAAAGCAGTAATGAAGGTTTTAGCTTAATAGTCTGATCTAATGAGTGAGATTAATTTCTCACTCATTTTTTATTATGCAGTTAAACTTAAAAACATTTTCTATTTATTGGGCGTAACCTAATGCAACATTTCCTTCAGAGGAACGTCTGTTGAAAAGAGTGTAATCATCCATATGTGAATATAGTAGTATCGTTTGTTGCGTTCCTCTAATAATTATTGATAAGATATAGGTAACTTAAATGTAGGGAGTTGAAACATAATTGCTAGGAAGAATGTCTAGAATCGGAAAGAGTATACAAGATTTAATTATCGGAGAAAAACTGTCTATCACAGAGAAAATCGAGGATAAAGATATATTACTATACTTAGGGTTGACAAATGATAACAATCCTCTTTATATTCAACATGATTTTGCTTCCAAAACAGAATATGAAAAACCAATTGTACCTACGATTATGTTGACTGGTATTGTAACTTCTGCAATATCCAAATATCTTCCTGGACCAGGTTCTCATGTTTATAGGCAAGAGATTACGTTTCCTGTACCTGCGTACCATTATTCCTTAATAACATTTACATTTGTAATTACCGATATTAATGTACATAAAAATGAAGTTAGTATAGAAGTTGAAGGCCGTAACGAGGAAAAGGAAACAGTCTTACAAGGTAAGTTTCTTGTGGCTCCTCCCACTTTACAACCTTAAAATACTTTAATATGTATCGGTTTAGTTGCTGATTTGGAATGGGGGTTTCAAATCGACTATGGAGGCTAAGATAATGAAAAAAGTATTAGTAGTAGATGATGAAAGTTCGATTGTAACTTTATTAAAATATAATTTAGACGAAGCTGGTTTTCAAGTTATTACCGCTGCTGTTGTGCGTGATGGCTTGAATTATGCTGTGGTGGAAAAGCCAGATGTAATCGTTCTAGACTGGATGTTACCTTATCTAGACGGGATGGAAGTATGTAAGGAGCTAAGGCTAAGAAAGATACAAACACCTATAATCATGCTTACAGCCAAAGGTGAAGAGTTTGATAAAGTGCTTGGACTTGAACTTGGAGCAGATGACTATATGACAAAGCCATTTAGCCCTCGAGAAGTTACTGCGAGAGTAAAAGCGATGATTCGTAGAAGTGTACTAACATCAGAGCATCAAAAGAAAAATGCTGATGACAACTATACTTTTGGCGGTTTAAAAATATTTCCTGATCGCTTTGAAGTTCTTTTAAATGATCAGCCCTTAGAATTTACCCCAAAAGAATTTGAGTTGCTAGTGTATTTAATCGAAAACAAAAATAGAGTGTTAACTCGTGATCAGTTGTTAAGCTCTGTATGGAATTACGATTTTGCAGGTGATACAAGGATTGTAGATGTTCACATTAGCCACCTAAGAGATAAAATTGAAGAAAATAGTCGTAAGCCTATGTATATTAAAACCATTAGAGGGCTTGGATACAAGTTTGAGGAGCCAAAGTCAATATGAGTTTTCACAATAGAATATTTCGTATTTATTCTATTTTAATCGGACTAATTCTCCTTGGAGTCGGTTTAGTATTGGCTCAAATATTTCCTATTTTCATCGAGCGTACTACTAGTACGAGTATTGATGGGAAAATTGAGGATATTGAAAGTTATATAAGTACAACTAATATCACTTCCGAGGAAAGACAAGAAATCATTAATCATTTAAATGCTTCTTTGTTAGAAGAAGATGTGAATTTTATTCAAATGAATTTATGGATTGCATTGGCATTTATCCTTATATTAGCTTATCTAATTGCTTTGATCATTAGCTTTAATGTAATGAAAAGATACTCGCAGCCAGTTGAACACTTAACGGAAACAGCAATGGAGCTAGCTAGAGGAAATTATCGAATACGAGCTTTTGAGGATGGTTTTTCAGGAATGTCCAAGCTTACAAATTCGATTAATATACTAGCTAGAAATCTTCAGGATATTTCTATCATGCGTGAAACCGAAAAAGAACGATTAAAAACGCTCATTGAGAATATGGGTAGCGGTTTAATCATGATAGACCGCAGCGGAGTAGTGAGTATAGTCAATCGCTCGTTTCTTAACCAGTTGCAGCTAAGCTTTGAACAAGTAGACGGAAAACAATTTCGTAAAATTGGATTACCTGAACAAATAGAAACGTTTATAGAAAAGCTATTTTTGACGGAAATGCTAAGCAAGGAACAAATTGAAATACAGCGTAATTTAAGTACATACCACCTCGTAGCATACGGGGCCCCTGTAATTGGGGAGCATGGAAGATGGCTAGGGATTGTCGTAGTATTTCATGATGTCACTGAATTGATCAAACTGGAGCAGGTAAGAAAAGACTTTGTTGCGAATGTATCACATGAATTAAAAACTCCTGTGACTTCCATTAAAGGATTTTCTGAAACCCTTTTATATGGTGCTTATAAAAAAGAAGATACGTTATTATCTTTTCTAGAAATCATATACAAGGAAAGCAATCGTCTTCAAATGCTTATTAATGATTTATTAGACCTATCAACAGTAGAGCAAGCTGGATATGAAATTAAGTTGAATAGGGTTCGGTTATACGATGTGCTCATGCAAAGCATGGAAATGACAAATCATTTATTAGAAGAAAAAAATATGGAATTAACTTTATCCTTAGATGAGAAGGTAGAGGTACTGGGAGATTCCAACCGAATTATGCAAATTATGATGAATTTATTGACCAATGCTATTACCTACTCATCAGAAAAAACCTTCATCACGGTTAATATAGGAAAAGACAAAAAATATGGTTACTTTACAATTAAGGACCAAGGAATTGGTATTAAGGAAGAAGAGGTAGAACGCATATTTGAACGTTTTTATCGAGTGGACCGTGCAAGAAGTCGTAACTCAGGTGGTACAGGATTAGGCTTGGCAATCGTCAAGCATATCGTAGAAGCTCATCATGGTTTAATAAAAGTTGAAAGTGAGATTGGAAAAGGTACAGCTTTTACTGTGTATATTCCACTCACGAAAAGTTAATGGAGGTCCATCATGAATAATCAACCCTTTATCCCTATTATAATTGGGACAGATATGAACGCATACAATATGTCCATTTCCTTTCACGAGGAGTATGGTATTAAACCAATTTTAGTAGGTAAAGAAGAAATGTCCTTCACTAAATTAAGCAGTGTCATTGAACATATTGAAATACACTCAAACTTATGGGACCAATCTGCTTTTGTATCCGTTTTGACAGAAGTAGCAAAAAAATATAAAACAGCAGATAAGCAGTTACTATTAATCGGCACGAATGATTTTTATGTTCGTTTAATCATTGAGAATGCAGACGTTTTAAAAGAAATGTATGTGTTTAACTATATGACTGAGGATCTAATGAACAACCTTTTAGTAAAATCGAACTTTTATAAGCTTTGTGAAGAGCATGGAATCGATACACCTAAAACTTATTTCTACTCATGCTCTAAAAAACAACCTTTTACTGAAGAGGTGCTTTTCCCGTTGATCATTAAGCCTAGTAACGGTGTAGAATATTATAAGCATAAATTTGCTGGTCAACAAAAAGTATACCGAGTAGAGTCACAGCAAGAATTAGATGAAGTTATTCGTAAAGTAAATGAGAGCGGCTATGAGGAAGATTTGATCATTCAGGATTATATTCCTGGAGATGATACTTACATGTGGGACTCTGTATTTTATGTTAGCTCAAAAGGGCAGGCACAGCTAAGTACACTTGCTCAAGTAGTTTTACAAGAGCATACAGTGACTGCAATAGGAAACTATACTGCTCTTATTACTCGCTACGATGAAGAATTGATGAAAAAACTTCAACACTTCTTAGAGGCAGTTGGTTATGTTGGTTTTGCTAACTTCGATTTAAAATACGATGAGCGAGACGGAAAATATAAAGTTTTTGAAGTAAATATTAGACAAGGTAGATCAAGCTATTATGTAACTGCACTGGGACATAACATGGCACGATATATTGTGGATGACGTTATTTATAACAAAGAAAAGCCTTTGACGCTATTAAATGAACATTACCTATTTACGGTTGTTCCTAAAATAGTGTTGAAGAAATTTGTAGATAATCTATCTATCCAGCAGGAAATTCGTTTGCTGTTAGGGGAAGGTAAGTGGGGTAACCCATTGTTTTATAAAGGGGACAAGCATTTTAAAC
>NZ_JBAEAP010000267.1:0-1529 GCF_056205495.1 Psychrobacillus sp.
CAAGTATATTACTGCTAGAGATATATTAGACGTCATGATGGAGGAGCATCCAGGCATGAGCTATGATACTATTTACCGTAATCTTAGCACTTTTGTTGAGCTTGGTATTTTAGAAGAAACAGAGCTTGCCGGCGAAAAGAACTTTCGTATGCAATGTGAAGTAGACCATCACCACCATCATTTTATTTGTTTAAAATGTGGCAACATTAAAGAAATAAATTATTGCCCGATGGAAACGCTCCAAAATTCGATTCCTGGATATGAAATTGAAAATCACAAGTTCGAGATTTACGGCAATTGTCCAGAGTGTCATTAAAAATTTAATCTGTTAGGCAGAGCGCTAACAAAATGAAGTTGGGACAAAACTATCCTCCACATAAAAAGCCTCGAAAACTCTACGACCTAGTAAAGTTTTCGGGGCTTCTATTTGCATTCCTGTAGTTGTTTTCCGTTACAGGTCGCTATATCTGCTTGGCACTTCTTCAATCTCCTCGTCGCCTTGGTATTGGAGGCACAAGTTTCTAATGGCATTAAAACCAATGGATTTCTCACATTTCCATGGTATCGTTCAAATGGACGTGACGTATTTCCTGTACTCTGAAAAGGACAAAGAAAGATTAAAGATAGAAAACCACGTAAACGGGGCGGTTCCGCAAAGAAAAGTGGCATAAGCAAGGAACAGGTATGTGTATTAGTTGCAAGAGACCGAGACAAGGTGACCTTCTCACAAACTTTAGGAATGGGACGATTGACAAAGAACAATATATGTACCGAGGCTTGGCGTGCCTTTAAAACTTATGCCAATTAAAAGGATATAGCCATTTATCAGTATAAGTCTGATGGTAAAATTCGCACAAAGGGGCTATATCATATTCGAACGTCAACTACTACCACCGAAGACTGAAGGGGTGAATACAACGCTTTAGTGGCGTGGCGACAAAGTATCTAAACAATTATCTTACGTGGTTTCAGGTATTAGAGAGCCTCCACCATCAACGAAATGAATTCACAATGAACGACATGATAATAAAAGGGGATTTAATTCCAATATAGAAACATATGATACAATTAGATTATTTAAATTTACTTTTAAGGTCATTTCTTTAAACATAGCAGGGTTGTTTAAAAAAATCAGAGAAAAGGAGTGGAGGAAATTTGAAGTATTGGTTAATATTTTTCGGAATTGCCCTCTCTATTATTTTTGGAGGAGGGTTTTTAATTAGATTTATGCGTGATGGAGATTTCTATATTGCTGAATTTATTGGTGGAATTATAGGGATAGCTATTTTACTAATAGGATTATTTAAAAACGGTTCTATGAAACCAGATAATCCCTTATGAGTCAAACGGAGAGCATTAGTACAATAAGACAATATAACATACGGAACTTCCAACTCTATGGAAGTTCCGTTTTCCTTTCAATATATTGTCAACAACAGACTTTTATAGAGCTTATAAAAAAGTAAAAACGAGAAATCAAGTTGCCGATTTCTCGTTTTTTATATACTGTCTAATTATGTCCCGGTCTC
>NZ_JBAEAP010000268.1:0-9511 GCF_056205495.1 Psychrobacillus sp.
TTGTTCGAAAGGAGATGAGAAATAAATTGCGCTATGAATCATTTTATCCATTTGCTCAGAGAAGAAACAATTTCTCTAATTTTGGCAATCCAAATTCTTTCCAAAACACGCCCCCTCCTCCACCTAATTTCAATCAAGCACCAAGTGGGCAAGCGAGTGGACCAATTTCAAATTTTATAAGACAATTCCAAGGCAATGGTGGTTCTGCAGATGCTGTTCCTACTCCACCAATTGGTGGATTTAACCAAGGAGGTCCACCGGTTCCAAATGATTTTGGTCAAGGCCCTCCACGTGCAGGAGGATTTAATCCAGGAGGCCCGCCTAATTTCGGTCCTGGGCCGCAAGGATTCGCTCAAGGAGCCGCTACGGCAGGTGCCGCAGCTACAGCAGCGGGTGCAGCGGCAGCAAGTACTGGAGGATTAAGCAGTAAAACCATGACTTATTTGCAAACAGCTGATAAGTTTATAAATACTGCACAGCAAATTACACCTATGGTTAAACAATGGGCTCCAATGCTTCAAAACGTCCCTGCTCTGTTAAGACTTTACCGTGGATTCTCTGCTGCCCCTGCTGCAGGTGCCGCAGCGAGCGCTGCAACTGCAGCAACAGCAGCGGCTACTGCGACTACAGCAGCTTCAGCGGCAGCTCCGGCTGCTGCCCGAGTAGCTAGTACGGTAGCTTCTACAGGCGGTGTTTCTTTACCGCGAATTTTCCAGCCACCATTTTAATATTTTGTAATCATCTCGTACCTCCGCTATAATATGAGTATGCTCGTATTGAAGGGAGTTTCTTAAAGATGATTGTACAAAAAATTTCGCCTAGAGGATATTGTTATGGTGTGGTGGATGCAATGGTTATTGCAAGGAATGCAGCAATGGATTCATCTCTTCCACGTCCAATTTATATATTAGGAATGATTGTTCACAATAAACATGTAACAGATGCATTTGAGCAGGATGGAATTATTACTTTAGATGGAGAAAATCGTTTAGATATTCTATCGAAGGTCGATACAGGAACGGTCATTTTTACTGCACATGGAGTTTCACCAGAGGTAAAGGAATTAGCTCGCAAAAAAGGATTAGTATCCATTGATGCCACATGCCCTGATGTTACCGTTACCCATGATCTAATAAAAGAAAAAACTGCAGAAGGCTATGATATTATTTATATCGGGAAAAAAGGTCACCCTGAACCTGAAGGGGCGATCGGGGTTGCCCCAACTAAAGTCCATCTTGTCCAAACAAATGAGGATATCGAAAGTCTTTCCCTTTCTAACACAAAATTATTAGTAACAAATCAAACGACTATGTCTCAATGGGATGTTGTTCATCTCATGGAGAAGCTAAAAGAGAAATTTCCTGACATTGAGGTACACAAAGAAATTTGTCTTGCTACTCAAGTGAGACAAGAAGCGGTTGCAGAGCAAGCAGGAGAAGCAGAGCTACTTATCGTTGTTGGTGACCCTATGAGTAACAATTCTAATAGACTTACACAAGTTTCAGAGGAAATTGCAGGAACTCCATCTTACCGAGTTGGCGATATATCTGATCTTAAACTAGAATGGCTGGACAATGTAACTCATGTAGCAGTGACTGCCGGAGCCTCTACGCCAACACCAATAGTAAAGGAAGTTATACAGTTTCTAGAGAAATACGATCCAAATGATCCTACAACTCATGATACAACGAAAAAAGTGCTTCCTGAGAAAATTCTACCAAAAATTAAAGTTCCAAAACCAGTTACTAGAATAGAGCCATATACAGTTAACTAACAAAGTAACTTGATTATATAGAGGTCGATTTAAAAGATACTCTAAAAATAAGCTTCGAAAATTTACTAATAGTAAAATTTTCGAAGCTTTATTTTTTGTGTATGTTTTACTAAATAAGTTTAAAAGGTTCTGTAGATATCTTAGAAGCGATGAATTCACAGTCCAGTTTTTTATTTTGACACTCCGCTTGCATATATTTTGCAACGCCAATTTTCATAATTTGTTCAATATGGTGGCCAGGATCAATAACGGCAAGTCCCATCGCTAACGCATCTTGTGCAATATGAAAATATAGGTCCCCGGTTATAAAAACGTCTGCCCCTGCCCTTTTAGCTATTGAAATATATTTGTTACCGTCTCCGCCTAGTACTGCCACCTTTTGAACTGGTTTATCTAGCGGTCCAACGACTCGAACAAAAGGTACGTTTAGCAATGATTTCACGGTATTTGCATAATCCGCCAAAGAAACTTTTTTTGGTAACAATCCTATTCTTCCTAGTCCCATTTCATTGACCTTTGTATCAAGCTTCATCATATTGTATGCAGGTTCTTCATATGGATGGTTATTAAGCAATGCTCTTAACACTTTATTTTTCTTTGAAGCCGGCAGCACTACCTCAATTTTATCTTCCTGCACAACCGCTAACTCATTTACCTTTCCGATATAAGGCTCTGCACTTTCCTCAGGCTTAAAACGGCCTTCTCCAGAGCTTGTAAAGCTACAGCTATTGTAATCCCCTATATTACCTGCTCCAGCCTCTGCTAGAGCCTTTCTAACAGTTTCGGTAGCTTCTTTAGGAGTAAATACTTCAAGCTTCATTAAGTTTTCGGAGGTAGTTGGTTCTAATATAGAAATATTCTCTAGCTTTAGTGCTTCAGCTAATAAATCATTAACGCCTCCACTAGCTATATCCAAATTCGTATGAGCAGCGTATACAGCAATATCATGCTTAATCAGTTTTTCAAACAGACGTCCTTGTGGCATATCTGTACGTATATTCTTTAGCTTACTGTAAATAGGAGGATGATGAGCAATAATTAGCTGACACCCTTGCTCTATTGCTTCCTCTACCACTTCGTCGTTCACATCTAATGTCACAAGCACCTTCGTAACAAGCTTATCTAATCTACCGATTTGAAGACCTACCGAATCTCCCTCTACTGCTAAGGAGCGTGGTGCCCATTCTTCAAAGATAGAAATAAGATGTTGTCCATTGGTTTGCTTCATGTTTACAACAGCTCCTTCACTAACGAGATTTTATTCTCTATTTCCTCTACTTTTTGTAAAACTTCCGGAGATGGTGGAATATTTTTTAATTGAGTCAATATTCTTTCCCACTCTTTCATTTCGACTGACCATTTTTTCTGAAATACACTTGTACAGCTTTGCATTAAAATTGGTCCTAATAAAAGCTCCTGTTCATTAAGCACCATATTTGCTTTTTTAAGTACAATTACTTCATAAATTTTGGAATGCTCCTCCAAAATTGTTTCTTGATCAATACTCCAGCCTTCTTTAATGGCCCATTCTCTAATTGCTTTTGCGTGAATGTTCGGTTGAAGAATTAGCGTGTGAACGTTAGTAAGTTTATGCTTACCTGCTTCTAGTATGGAAGCAATTAACGGACCACCCATCCCAGCAATTGTAACGGTGCCCACTTGGTCCTCGTCTTCAATCACTTGCAGACCATCTCCAAAACGCACTTCAATTTGCTTTTCCAGGCCTTCACTTTTCACTTGCTTCACTGCAGATTCAAATGGTCCCTTTACTACCTCTCCAGCAATTGCTTTAGAGATTATGGATTGATGGACTAAGTAACATGGAAGATAAGCATGGTCACTTCCTATATCCGCTAAAATTGTATCCTGTTCGACAAAGGACGCCACAGTTTTTAGTCTATCTGATAAGTTTTTTGCATTCATTTTATACACCTCACCATTATTATAACAAAAATAAAAAAAGACCTCGATTCTTAAAAAGAATCTAGAGGTCTTTTCTTAAAATCTTATTCACCTAGAGATTTGACCCAAGCAGCCATTTCATCAAGGTTTGCTTCTGGTACTAAACCACCAGGCATTGAACCTTTACCATTAGCTAAAATGTCTTTAATTTCATCTTCAGACAATGCTGTACCCACTAATGATGGTCCCATTCCACCTTCATAAGTGTTACCGTGACAGCTGATACATTTTCCTTGAGCAAGTGCTTCAGGATCGAATTCACCAGCAGTAGCTTCTTCTCCACCTTCAGCGGATTCTCCGTCTTCATGTGACTCAGCGATTTCTGCTTTATTACCTACTCCATCAATAGATAGGAAGAAAATTAAACCGATACCAAATGCCATAATAAGTATAAATGGGATAATTGGATTCTTTTGCATAGTTAACCCTCCTTCTTTTATACAATCTTTTCTAATATAGAATTAGTCAACACTCATATTGTACTCCATTGTGTCGAAAACGAAAAGTGTTATTGAAGAAAGTTTTATAGCTTTGTGACAAAATCGACATATTTTTAATGTTTAACAACCAATATGTCTAGCTATTACCATTCGTTGGACCTCGGAAGTACCTTCTCCAATTTCAAGTAATTTTGCATCTCTCATATAGCGTTCCACTTCATATTCCTTCATATATCCATATCCGCCATGAAGCTGAATCGCCTGATCAGCAACCTCCATTGCGATTTCAGAAGCGTATAGTTTACACATAGATGCTTCTTTACCAAACGGACGTCCTTGGTCCTTTAACCAAGCAGCTTTATGCACCATTGTTCTTGCTAATTCAATCTTCATTGCCATATCCGCTAGTTTAAACTGTGTTATTTGAAACTCTGATAATGTTTTTCCAAATTGTTTACGTTCCTTGGAATATTGTAATGCTCGGTCAAATGCAGCTTGAGCAATCCCTACTGCCATTGCACCTATTCCAATTCTTCCACCATCTAATGTAACTAGAAACTGTCTAAAACCATTTCCTCGTTTACCTAATAAGTTTTCTTGAGGTACTCTAACATTTTCTATTACTAGTTCAGTGGTGTTGGAAGCATTTAACCCCATTTTTTCATAGTTATCAATTACTGTAAAACCATCTGCATCAGTTGGAACTATAATAGCAGAAATCTCTTTTTTACCATCTGGCATACCTGTGATAGCAGTCAGTGCAAGATGTTTTGCATAACTAGCGTTTGTAATAAACGCCTTGCTTCCATTTATAACAAAATCATTACCTTCTTCTTTTGCAGTTGTTTGAGTACCTCCAGCATCTGATCCAGCATTTGGCTCCGTTAATCCAAAAGCACCGAAAGATTCTCCCGTACAAATTGGAACTAAGTACTTTTGTTTTTGTTCTTCTGTTCCGAACAAGTTTAGCGGTGCACCACCTAGTGATATATGAGCTGAATAGGTAATACCGGTTGATGCACAGGCACGACTTAATTCCTCAGTCACAATAGCAAAGCTAACTGTATCAGCTCCTGCTCCACCATACTCCTCTGAAAACGGTAAGCCCATCATCCCCATGTCGGCTAACTGTTTAAAGATTTCTTTTGGAAATTCCTTCGTTTTGTCTCGCTCAATTGCTCCGGGAGCTACAACCTCACTAGCAAACTCTCGAATCGTTTTGCGAATCATTTGGTGTTCCTGCGTTAAATCAAAATTCATTTTATTCCATCCCCTTTGTAAATAAAAACGCTTACTTTTTTATTATACAAAAGATTATGTAAATAATCATATTAAAACGAATTTGAATCTATTTTTCTTTATTAATCTTATAGTTCCAATAGAGAAATATAAAATCTACATACATTTCACAGAAAGTAAAATTGATTTCCACTCCAGTCAGCAGCTCTATGGAACACCCGATAAGCCATTATCCCATTGCTTAGGTACATGATTAGGTTCATTAACTAAAAAAAAATGAAATTCCACTGGTAACGTGAAATTTCAATCATTAAAAATTGTATTCTATGTAAAAAATGCAATAGAGATGTATATAAATATCAATAAGAGTCCCACAATACCGGAAATAGTAAAATAAATTAGCTTCAATCGTAAGCCAGAAAATAACCATAATATGCAGTTAACTGCAATCATAATTACTAGTGTAGTAGGCTCAGTTATAAAAAAAGCTTCCCATATTTTAAAAGTAATTCCTAATAGTAATAACGCAGAAAATACTAATAGTAAGGGTGATAAGATTGAACTTTTACTAAACTTTTTAATAGATATGTACGTAAAAACTAGAATTGCAATTCCCGATAAAATAATAGGTATTATAATGGCAGTTGTTATGAAAACTAGTGAGCCTAAAAGTGCGAGCGTAATGAGACTTATAATGGAAGTAGCAGATATTACTTTCAGCTTTGACTTTTTCGCTTCCTTTGCTAGTATAGCTTCGTTGATTATTTCAGTTCCCTCTCCTTCCCCTTGAGCATAAAGAGCTGTAAGAAAATCACAGTAATGCTCGGGAAGTAGCTTGTTTTGCTTCCAAAAAGCAATCTCATTCAATATTACTTTTTTTCGTTGAATAGACATATCCATCCTCTTTTCCCTTATATCTCTTTATACTAATCTTTTCGGCTAGTTTCAAGTGCATTTTTACGAACATCTTGAAATAAAAAGGAAAGTGAGATGGGTAATCCCACTTTTCAGGAGAAATAAGGCACTAAAAAATACTGTAAAAAAGACACCCTTTATCAGGATGTCTCTTGATTATTCTAAGAAATCTTTTAAACGCTTGCTTCTAGAAGGATGGCGTAATTTTCTTAAAGCCTTCGCTTCAATTTGGCGAATACGTTCACGAGTAACACCAAAAACTTTCCCTACTTCTTCTAGTGTTCTTGTACGTCCATCATCTAAACCAAATCGTAAACGGAGTACATTTTCTTCACGGTCAGTTAAAGTATCTAGTACATCTTCTAATTGCTCTTTAAGAAGCTCATAAGCTGCATGATCCGATGGTGACTGTGCATCGGCATCTTCAATAAAATCACCTAAATGTGAGTCATCTTCTTCCCCAATAGGTGTTTCTAAGGAAACAGGCTCTTGAGCAATTTTTAAAATTTCACGAACTTTTTCTGCTGGAAGATCCATTTCTTCTCCAATTTCTTCTGGAGAAGGCTCACGGCCTAAGTCTTGAAGTAATTGACGTTGCACACGAATCAGCTTATTAATAGTTTCAACCATATGCACTGGTATACGAATAGTTCTTGCTTGGTCTGCGATTGCACGAGTTATGGCCTGGCGAATCCACCAAGTTGCATACGTACTGAATTTAAAGCCTTTTCTGTGATCGAATTTCTCTACTGCTTTAATAAGACCCATATTTCCTTCTTGAATTAAATCTAAGAAAAGCATGCCACGACCAACATATCGCTTCGCAATACTTACAACTAGACGTAGATTCGCCTCTGCTAGACGCTTTCTCGCTTCTTCATCACCTTGCTCTATTCTTTCAGCAAGTGCAATCTCTTCTGATGCCTTTAAAAGATCTACTCGACCAATTTCTTTTAAGTACATACGTACAGGATCATTGATTTTAACACCTGGAGGAACACTTAAATCATTAAGGTCAAAAGTTTCTTCTTCCTTACCCTTCATCAAACGATCTAAATCTTCCTCATCTCCAGCTTTACGCCCAAGTTCAATACCCTTGCCTTCTAGCTGATCAATGAATTCCTCGATTTGGTCTGATTCTAAATCGAAAGACGCTAATTTATCTGCTATATCATGATAAGTTACCTCACCATTCTTTTTACCTAACTCAATCAGTTGTTTCTTTGCTTCTAATAATGATAATTCGATGTCCGTTTCTTTTGTACGTTCAGACTTGTCCGCCATAAGAATTCCTCCTTTTACTACCGGATGATTATTGAAAATTTACTAAAGATTTTTTTAACTGAATGGCTTCTTGTGCCAGTTGGAGCGCTTTAGTTATATCCGTCATTTTTTCAGCCTCTTTAGCTTCATGTAACTTTTGCCCAATTTGCTGCTCAATCCGGTATTTTCTAATATGGCGCAAACAGTCCATGACTTCCTCAGTTTCATGTTCTGGATCACGTTCTGAGAGCGCAGCTTCCATTACTATTTTCCTTAATTCACCGTCGTTTAATACTTCTAAAAACCGTTGATAGTCACCTTCCGGATAATCTTCGTAATACCCCATCAAACGAACGTACGCAGCTTCGTATGCGTCCCTTATAAAACATGGGCCATCACTTATAGCTCTAATTGCAATGTCAATTACCTGCGGATTATGGAGCATATGTGCTAATAAGATTCTTTCTGCTCTTTCATCAGCTGACAGTGTTCGTTTCTTTTTAGGCAGCTCTTGAGGAGCAGCTAAAGGAATTGAATTGTTGCTATGATTACTACTTTTAGTGTCTCTTGCTTTTTTCCCCTGTATTTTCCGTAAATGTTGATAGATAGCTTCTTCGGATACATTTGTTTCCTGAGAAAGCTGTCGAATATACAGATCCCTTTCTACAGAAGAGTTTCTCTCACTCAGTATTTCCAATATTTCTTGAATATACTGAAGGGTATCATTTTCGTTATTAAAATTCTTATCTCTTTTGGAAACAATCATCATAAATGAAAGATAAGAATGGGGCTTTTCAATAATTTTCTCCTTAAAAGCTTCTTCCCCATAATTCTTAATATAATCATCTGGATCCATAGCATCCGGAATAATAGCAACCTCTGTCTGAATATTTTGCCCTTGTAAAGAGATTGCTGCTCTTTTTGCTGCTTCCATCCCTGCCTTGTCTCCATCGAAACACAGGGTCACATTGGAGGTTAATCTATTCAGCTTGGTTATATGTTGAGACGTTAATGCTGTTCCCATAGTTGCAACACCATTTGTTATACCCGCTTTAGACGCCGATATAACATCTAAAAAGCCTTCAAAAATAACCACGTTGCGTTTTTTCCTAATGTCTAGTCTAGCTTTATCTAAGTTATAGAGTATCTGGCTTTTTTGAAAGATAGGGGATTCAGGACTATTTAAATATTTGGCTTCATTTTCTTTCTTACCAAGAATCCTTCCAGAGAACGCAACTACATGGCCAGTTTCGTCGAAAACAGGAAACATAATTCTTCCACGAAAGCGGTCAAAATACTTCAATTCATTTTCTTTTCTAATAATAAGTCCAGTTTTCTCAATTTCTTGCAAATCCATACCTTTTCTCTCTAATAAGGTAGTTAGGGCATCCCAGCTAGGCAATGACCATCCTATTTTATACTTTTCGATGAGTTCGGTAGAAAACCCTCTTTCTTGTAAGTAATGTAATGCATTTTCTCCTTCCTCCGTATGAAGTAAAAGATGATGAAAATATTCGCTAGCAAATTCATGCGCTTTTTTCATAAGAGATACTTCTTTGGAGACCGGTGCTTTCTCTTCAGAGTTTTGGGTTGCCTTATGTTCAATCTGCATTCCAAGGCGGCTACCTAGTTTACTAACTGCTTCATGGAATGAGAGATTCTCAATGTCCATTAAAAATGTAATTACATTTCCGCCAGCCCCACAGCCAAAGCAATGAAAAATTTGCTTTTCTTGAGTGACAGAAAAAGATGGGGTTTGTTCACCATGAAATGGACAAAGGCCGAAAAAGTTTCTACCTCTCTTTGTAAGCTGAACAAATTCACTGATAACATCAACAATGTCTGTATTATTTCTAACTTGTTCGATTACTTCTTCTTCTATACGATTCATGATTTCACCATCTTTACTTACTACTTA
>NZ_JBAEAP010000269.1:0-13937 GCF_056205495.1 Psychrobacillus sp.
GACGCAGATACCTATAAAGTAGAACAAGCAAGAATTATTGAAGAAGCATTAAAAAGTTTGTGAGCTTTAGAACTAAAAGGAGGAAGTTTAAGTGGCAGAAATTATAGTTCCGGAATTGGCAGAGTCTATTACAGAAGGCACGATCGCCCAGTGGTTGAAAAAACCAGGTGATACCATTGAAAAAGGCGAGTTTATAGTTGAGCTCGAAACAGATAAAGTAAACGTTGAAGTTATATCCGAGGAAGCGGGAGTAGTTAGTGAACTGTTATTTGGTGAAGGAGATACAGTTCAGGTAGGAGAGGTTATTGCAATCGTTGGTGCAGGATCTGGAACACCTGCTGCCCAACCTCAGGCAGAAGAAGTAAAGGTTGAGGAAAAAGCTCCAGATATACCAAAGGCAGAAAATGCACCAATTACAAAGGTTGAAACTACCTCAGACGCAAGTAGACCTATTGCTAGCCCTGCCGCGCGTAAGATGGCAAGGGAAAAAGGTATTGATTTAAATGAAGTGTCTCCTGTTGATCCAATGGGGCGTGTTCGGGTTCAAGATGTATCAGCCCATGGCTCAAAACAAATAGCAGAGCCAGCTAAAATTGTCTCTGCTCCAACAGACGATGGTCGTACGACTCGCGAAAAAATGTCTCGTAGACGACAAACAATTGCATCACGTTTATTAGAGGTTAAACAAAGCACTGCAATGTTAACGACGTTTAATGAGATAGATATGACGAATGTGATGGCTTTGCGTTCTCGTAAAAAAGATAAATTTTTCGAAGACAACAAGGTACGTCTAGGTTTTATGTCGTTCTTCACTAAGGCAGTCGTCGCTGCTTTGAAAAAATATCCTTATGTTAATTCACAGCTGGATGGAGAATACATTGTCAAAAATAACTTCTTTGATATCGGTATTGCTGTATCAACAGAAGGTGGTCTAGTAGTGCCAATCGTTCGTGATGCGGATCGTAAAAACTTTGCAGAAATTGAAGGGGATATTGGCGAACTTGCTAAAAAGGCGCGTGATAACAAGCTAGCTCTTTCGGATATGACTGGTGGTTCCTTCACTATTACAAACGGAGGTGTATTTGGTTCCTTAATGTCTACCCCGATATTAAATGGGACACAGGTTGGTATTCTTGGAATGCATACCATTCAAAAACGACCGATAGCGGTTGGAAGTGAAGTTCAAATAAGACCTATGATGTATGTAGCTCTTTCTTATGACCACCGTGTAATAGACGGAAAAGATTCAGTAGGCTTTCTGAAAATGGTAAAAGAACTGCTCGAAAATCCAGAGGATCTTATGCTGGAATCTTAAGAGGGTTCAGATGAAGTATTAATATTTACATTTTATGTTTGTTAGAGGCTTATTGGATTAATCCAGTAAGCCTTTTTTATTCGTAATTATTTTCTGGGAAATACTATTAGCAGGAACTCTTATATGAAAGGCGAATTACTAGTTATTACATTAGAATGGGAGGGGCGCGATTATGGTGAAAAATATGACTTCTGAAGATTCTATTAAGAGGTGGGACAAATTTGCTGAAATATATGCAGCCAATCATCTGGAGCATGGAGATCCACATAAAGAGGTATATTTAAATCCAACGTTGTTTAGTCTAATGGGCAATGTAAACAACAAAAAAGTACTAGATGCTGGTTGTGGGGAAGGGTATTTAAGTAGACTGATGGAGAAAGCAGGAGCAGCTGTAACAGCTGTTGACTATTCTTCAAAGATGATTGAAATAGCAAAAAGTAGAACAACATCAGAACTCAATATAGAATTTAAACAATCTAACTGTGAAAATTTACATTTTATTATGGAAGGAACTTATGACGTAGTTGTTTCTAATATGGTGATTCAGGATTTAGAAGGTTATCAGCAAGCATTTAAAGAAATTTACCGTGTTCTTCGAGAGGGTGGGATTTTTATCTTTTCTATTTTACATCCTTGTTTTCAAACTCCAGAAAGTGGATGGGAGAAAGGGCATGACGGTAAAAAATTATATTGGAAAGTAGACAACTATTTTTATGAGGGAGCCTATGAGCAAAGAGGAATGGACCAGGTAATCTTCTATCACCGCACATTAACAAGCTATGTAAAAGCCATCTGTAAAGCTGGATTTCTAATAGAAGACATAGTAGAGCCTACCCCATCTGAGGAAATGTTGAAGAAGTACCCATCATTTCGTGAGGATTTTAGAAGTCCCGATTTCATTGTTTTTCGATTGAAAAAGTAATGTTAATCAAGTAGAAGAAATTTTCAAAGCTAACCGAGAACGGTTTAACAGGTTGTATAGTGGGGAGACTGACTGGATATTCTATTAAATAATAATCCCTCTAAATTATTTTTTTCTTTATTAAATTTTTTCTAAACTAATGATTAAACCTAATTTATATACCCGGAAAAAGGGCAATCTCTCATGAGATTGCCCTTTTTTCGGGTTAATCACCTATAAAAACTAGATACACAATTTTATTACGGTACACTAATTTAACTAGTTTTACTCAAACCTTTCTTTTGGCTCTACATATGATAGCAATGTACGAAAATCTATTAAAGGTGTGTAAGTTATGACAAAAGAAAATGATGAAAAACATTTTAATAGACTTGGGGAACATGAACATCGCTCAAATAAAAATAGATATAAACTAACTTCGCAACAATTTCCTATTAGAAGCTCGAGAACAGAATCCGCAAATATAATGCCGAGTGCTTCTGTTAATCGGAACTCTTCTTCTGGATCCACTGGAAATAACAATGTTCGTTATCGAACTTTTAATGGCAAACAAATTAGTCAGTTTTGTAACTATAACCCCAGAAGAGATTTCGGACGTTGCCTTGAATATAACCGCGACGCGATTCCATCTGTTTGGACAAGGAGCCAAGTAGAACAAATTCGAATTAATTCTACTAACGTTGCACCTCTAATTGAAGCCCCATTCCCTCGTATATCAGCAGATTTATGGATATGGGATATGTGGCCGTTAATAGAAAAAGACGGTTCAATCGCAGTGTTACCTGGTGGTTGGCGAGTGTTATTTGCTTTATCTGTCCCTCGTAGTGTTCTACCAGGAAAAAGACATGATGTTGCAAGAATCAGTTACTTTTATTCGAGAAATGGACTTGATTGGATTCAGGGAGGCTATGTCTTTGAAGAAGGCACAGCTTTAGGGTCTAGACAGTGGGCAGGCTCAGCAATGCTTGATGATGATGGTCGTATTTATTACTTCTATACAGCTACTGGCAGAAGAGGAGAAGCTCAAATCACGTACGAGCAGCGAATTGCATTATCGAGCAGTGATTATATTTCTAACTTAGATGGTGTGCAATTAGTAAACTTTGCACCTCATCAAGTAATCCTAGAACCAGACGGTATTCTCTATCAGACAGAAGAACAATCTAGTGGAGGAATAATTTATGCCTTCCGTGATCCCTTCTTCTTCAAAGACCCTGCGACGGGGTGTGAATATTTATTGTTTGAAGGAAATATAGCTGGTACATCAGCAGATGTAGACTGTGGACCTGGAGTTCCAGCAGAAGCTGCAGAGTATACAGGCAATATCGGAATAGCATTACTACGTAATAATAGCTTTTCCAGTTGGGAGCTACTCCCTGCACTTTTAGAAGCAGGATGTACGAACCAACAAACTGAACGTCCTCACATAGTAGTGAGTGACGGACTGTACTATCTGTTCACTGATACTCATGCTTCAACGTTTGCGCCAGGTCTTGTTGGGCCAGACGGATTGTACGGTTTTGTAGCAGGTTCCCTGCGCGGAAATTACGTACCGCTAAATGGAAGCGGTCTAGTAGTTTCTAATCCTCCTTCTGAACCATTCCAGGCCTATTCTTGGCTTGTTTTACCCGACTTTTCAGTCCTAAGCTTTATAGATAATTTTGATTTGCAAGGTATACCAATAGAAGAAGTTGGATTTTTGCCAGAACAATTCCAATTTGAGCATTTTGGTGGGACATTAGCTCAAACATTACAGCTAGGTGTAAGTGGCAGAAATACGGAGATTATAGATGTTTATGAGTATGGACTAATGATGGTATCAGAAACAGAAAGTCCTAAATGCAGAGAATGTAATGATGATTATTCTTCTGAGAATCATCACAGACGTTAAGTAAGAAGAATTATAAATAACATTTGATTATATGAGTGGTAAATTTTTTAAATTAGATTAAATTAGATTTTCGTACAAACCATTCATTTGATTGAATTGAAAATAAGAAAAGGTGAAAATATATGTCAAAAAAAAGAGATATGGGTCAGAGAGTTCCAATCGCTGGGTCAGGTAATGAAATGCTATCTCCAATAACTGGAGGTTCATCTAATAGAAATTTCCCAAGTGCTGCAACTAATTCTGGAACTACTCAGTACAGATCATTTAACAACAATGATATTAAAAGATTTTGTGACTACAACCCACAAAGAGATTTTAAAAGATGCTTAAACCAAAGTATTGACGCGGTTCCTTCGGCTTGGACGAGGGCGCAAGCAGAGCAAATTAGAATTACTGCTTCTAATAGCGCTCCTGTTATACAAGAACCATTCCCTCGAATTTCAGATGATTTGTGGATATGGGATATGTGGCCACTTCAAGAAAAAGATGGTTCTATAGCTGTACTTCCTGGTGGATGGAGAGTTCTGTTTGCCTTATCAGCACCTAGAAGCGTATTACCAGATAACAGACATGACGTAGCGAGAATTGCATACTTCTATTCTAGAGATGGCTTAAATTGGATACAAGGTGGACTAGTTTTTGAAGAGGGTACTGCTTTTGGATCAAGACAATGGGCAGGATCTGCAATCATCGACGGAGGAAGAATCTATTACTTCTATACAGCCTCCGGTAGACGTGGCGAAGCTCAAGTAACTTTTGAACAGCGCATTGCATTAACAAGCAGTAACTTTAGATCCAATTTAGATGGTGTCGAGCTAGTTAACTTCGCACCACATGAAATAATTTTAGAGCCAGACGGAGTGCTTTATCAAACACAAGAACAATCTGAAGCAGGCGGAAGTAGTATTATCTACGCTTTCCGTGATCCTTGGTTCTTTAAAGATCCAGCAACAGGCTGCGAGTATTTATTGTTTGAAGGTAATATCGCAGGAAACAATTTAGACATTGATTGTGGACCTGGGGTGCCAGAGGAAGCAAGACTTTACACTGGAAATATTGGAATTGCCCTACTGCGAAACAATGATTACACATCTTGGCAATTACTACCGGCTCTCTTAGAGGCGGGTTGTACAAATCAGCAGACGGAACGTCCACACCTTATTGTAAGGAACGGTTTGTACTATTTATTTACAGATAGCCATAGATTTACGTTTGCTCCCGGTTTAACTAATGGGCCTGGACCAGATGGTTTATATGGTTTTGTTGCAGGGTCATTAAGAGGGAATTATCAGCCATTAAACTCTGGTGGCTTAGTTATAGCAAATCCAGTTTCTGAACCGAACCAGGCCTATTCTTGGTTAGTGTTACCTGATTTCTCTGTACTAAGCTTCATCGATACATTCGATTTACAGGGAATAACTACAGATGAGCTTGCTAATTTACCTGAATCTTTCCGAAGAGCTCAATTTGGTGGAACTCTTGCGCCTACTCTTCAATTAAGAGTTTCAGGTAGAACAACAGAAATTGTAGCTGAATACGAGTACGGATTGGTTATGGTATCTGAAACTGAAAGTCCAAAATGCTGTAGAAGTGGAGCAGAAAACGGTAATGGTGGATGCGACCATGAACATGAATGCCATTGTAAAGACCGTGGTAGCCATAATTGTAGACATCATCGCAATAGAGATGAAGACCGTGACGATTGTGAAAAAAAACATCATTATAATAGAGATAAAGACCGTGATGATTGTGAATGTAACTATCATCATGATAGAGACAGAGATCATGACGATTGCAGCTGTGATAGAAATGATGATTGTGAATATGATAATTATGATTCTAATGGACAATGTTATAGATGTGGAAAAAATCATAGTAACCCGTCCTATCCAAGAAGTCATAAGTCTTGGAAGGAAGATAACTATTGGAGGGATTCCAAGCATAAACACAATGATGACTGCGACTCAGTAGATGATTGTGCATGCAAGGACAAGAATCATCAGCATGATGATTATGATTGCATCAGCTTCCCTAAGCCAGATAGAAAAAGATTTTACAATGATCCCAACTGCGGATGTAGAAATAGATAAATAACATTTAGCAATACACCGGCTCCTTTCTGGAGTCGGTTTTTTTATAGTTAGGATATATTTTTAAACAATTGGATGTAAAGAGTCTGTGAGTTTTCCCAGACAGAAGTCCAAATTGAAAATAAGAAATGGGATTACTAGGAAGACTTAAAGGTAGTACAAGCCATTATAAAAACGTGTAAGCTATCCATGATCTCAAAAAGTACCACAGATTAATAATTGTAACTGCCAAATCAGTTTTTAGCATTAAACACAAGCATGTAATAAAAATTAACATAAAATAAAATAAATTCAGAAAAATGTATTGACATTCATTTTGAATTAAGTAAAATAAGGATATAAACAAGTGATGTTATGTTTTCTAACATTAAGAGTAAGGAAATGTAACATATCCAGAAAGAGGAGGGGTCAAAATGGAAGATGTAATGTATTTGATGAACAGCTTATGGACCATGGTCGCTGCAATTTTAGTTATTTTTATGATTGGTGGATTTATACTTTTAGAGGCTGGTTCAACAAGAATGAAGAATGCTGGACACGTTGCCGGTAAAACCATTTTTACTTTCGGGTTGGCATCATTAGTATTTTGGGCAGTAGGATATGGTTTTATATTTGGAGGGAATGCTAACTTCTTCGTCGGAATGACAGATTTCTTCTATGCTGGTGGAGGAGAGGATGGAGCGAGTGTTTCTCCTACCGTATTTTTTGTTTTCCAATTAGCATTTGCTGGTATTGCGATAACGATCGCTCTTGGCGGGTTTGCTGAGCGTGCAAAATTGTCTGCTTACGTAATTTTCACTATTCTTTTCGGCATAATCGTTTATCCTGTAATTGCTCATTGGGTTTGGGGAGGCGGTTGGTTAGCTGAACATGGAAAACAAGATTTTGCAGGGTCTACAGTGGTACATTTAACTGGTGCAGCTGCAGCTCTTGCGGCAACTATGATACTAAAACCTAGAATAGGGAAATTTAACAAAGATGGTTCTTCTAATAACTTAGCGGGTCATAACCAAGTTTATACTGCATTAGGTGTACTGATTTTGTGGGTTGGTTGGTTTGGTTTTAACGCGGGTAGTACGGTTTCTGTAGATGCAGCATTCTTTGGGTATGTAGCATTAAATACAGCTTTAGCAGCAGGAGCAGGAGCGGTCGCAGCAACATTTATCTCCTGGGTAGCTTTAGGTAAATCAGATATTCCTACTATTTTAAATGGAGCGTTAGCTGGCTTAGTTGCTATTACGGCATCGTGTGCATTTGTAGACGTATGGGCGTCAGTTGTGATTGGTTTAATAGCTGGGGTACTTGTATTTTATAGTGCACGATTCTTTGAAAAGAGAAAAATTGATGATCCAATTTATGCACTTTCTGTTCATGGAACTGCAGGTATTTGGGGTACTTTATCTACCGGCTTCTTTGCTACAACCGAGCTTGCGACAACAGGGAAACCTGGTTTGTTTTATGGTGGTGGCGTAGATCAGCTGTTAGTTCAATTAATGGGAGTTGCAGCTTGCGGAGCATTCGCTTTCGCCGTATCTTATGCTATTCTGTTTATAATGAAGAAAGTCATGGGTGGTATCCGAGTGACAGAAGAAGAGGAAATAATGGGTCTGGATATGAGTGAGCACGGGAATTATGGCTATCCAGAACAAATGGTTTTAGAGGAAGCGAAAGGTACTAACTAAAACAAATAAATAAACGTCAAAAAGCCTCTGCTTCAGAGGCTTTTTGTATAAAAGGGAGTGTGGTCATGGAAACCTATGAATCCTTAAGGGAATGGAAGGACCAAAATATCATGTCCTATTTGAAAGATACCATCTCTCTCAATGATTTTCATGAACAAGTCATGCAACATGTGATGCATATTGCTAAAAGTAAACTAAAAGAGGAACCGCCGTGTAACTTCACATGGTTTATAACGGGCAGTGGAGGTAGAAGAGAGCAAGGCTTAATCAGTGATCAGGACCATGGAATTGTATATGAAAAGTCGAACGAAGAATATGAGGGATATTTTAAGGTGCTGGGAGAGGAGCTAGCATTCGGGTTGCATGCTGTAGGGTATCCATATTGTCAAGGGAACGTTATGAGTTCTAACCCATTATGGTGCAAGTCTGCGGAGCGCTGGAAAAGTCAGCTTGAGGAATGGATGCGAGTGGAAAGCTGGGAAGCTATTAGACATCTGCAGAGTTTTTTTGATGCTCGTATTTTATGTGGTAATCAAAGCTATATTAATGAGTTAAAGCTTTTTATCTATCAATTTCAGTTGGGTCATCCTTCTTTATTGAGACGGTTTTCTGCCAATATTGAACATGTGAAAAATGTTATAGGACCAGTGGGGCAGATTTTAGTGGAGCAGCATGGTAAGTATCAGGGATGTGTCAACTTGAAATATGCCGCCTTTTTGCCGTATGTAAATGCTGTGCGTCTATTATCCATAAAGGAAGGCATCTATGAGACTTCTACGTTAAGTAGGATTGTTCAGCTAAAGCGGTCAAGTAAATACGAAAAAATGCTACAAAACTGTGAGAGAAATTTCTTGGATTTATTAAAGTATCGTATTTCATTAATTCAAATAGAGAACTATACGGACACTCATTACTTAAGGATTCATAATTTGTCTAAGGAAGAGCGCAAGGAGATTAAGCGAATACTGAAGGATGGAAAAAGGCTTCATGAAGAAGTAATTGCTTTAACTAGTTAAAAAAGGGTGTTGGCGATGGCATTTGAACCATTTATGCAAATATTAAGAGGGCTACAAGGAAAACGTAACAATGTTGGAATTGGTGATATTCAAAATGCTCAGCAAATGGCCTATTTACGTAACTTGGAAAAGGAAATGAATCAACAATATGTACTTGATGTTCCCCTTATGGATTTAAAGGTAGTAGTTTTTGACATCGAAACGACGGGGTTTTCTCCTGAAAAAGGAGATACCATTATTTCTCTAGGGGCAATTAAGATGCGAGGAGAGCAAATAATCGAGGATGATGTGTTTTATTCGCTCATCCACACGAACCAAAAAATACCTGATGCAATTGTTCAATTGACAGGAATTACAAATGAACAGGTAAGCAATGCCGCCCCGCTTTCGGATGTATTCATCAAATTCCTTCAATTCAAACAAGATTGTACATTAGTAGCGCATCATGCTACTCATGAACGAAATTTTATGGAGCACGCAAGCTCAACCTTGTTTCGTAAGCCTTTCAAGCATCGGATTGTAGATACTTCTTTCCTTTTAAAGGTGATAGAGCCTAATTTGAATTTTGTAACGCTTGAAGAGGTGTGTGCTCATAACGAAATTCCTATTATTGGACGACATCATGCTTTAGGGGATGCCAAAATGACAGCTAAGCTGTGGAGTATTTATATAAAAAAAGCCAAAGAAAGCGGCTGTGAAACGTTAAGTGACGTCTATCACCGCCTCGCCAGACTCTAAAAGTGTAGTGGGATTAATATAAGCCTGACAGACTATTAACTGTCAGGCTTATTTTTATTATATGAGAAAAGGATATCTACATAGGTAAATCGAATATATAGTTGTAGGGGGTGGATTGTTTAGTGGAAAATATACTATTATCGGATGGTTGTAATACGATTAATTACTATGAAGTCGGTGATCGACGAAATCCTTTAATTGTTTGTTTACATGGTCTAGCAGGAAATGCACCATATACATTTGATCAGCTTTCTATATTATTGGAGAAGGATTTTCATCTTATTATGATCGATCAACCTGGTCATGGTCTTACAAGTCCACTAAGGAAGGAAAGTGACTATTTATTCTCATCATTGGCTCAGTGGCTTCAAAAAATAATTAGACAAGTAACTGATAAGTCTTTTTATATACTGGGACATTCCTGGGGAGCTGATATTGCACTGCACTACAGTAAGTTTTTCCCGGAGAGTATATTAGGTGTAATATTGTTGGATGGAGGATATACCTTTCCTGTCAATCAACCAGAGATGACATTTGAAGTTGCACTTTCCGGTTGGAATACATATATGGATCAATCTACTTTAGTAGAATGGGAAACAGTTTTAAAAGAATATAAGGAGTACACAAGCAAATGGGATAACCGAAAAGAAAAATATGTTCGAACGTTATTTTATGAGGAGAACAACCTTTTCACTTTAATTCCCTCTAAGTTTACTATTCTTTCTATTATTAAAGCCTTTTTCTCTGAGCCTTTCACAAGTGCCTACCCATACATTCGAGTGCCACTTTTACTTTTGCATGCAACTTTGCCGAGAACTCTTGATAAAGCCCGAGGTCTAGGATTTAAGCAGATAGAAGAGTCAATAAGTGAAGTGGCAATAATAGCTATGGAGAACGCCGGACATATGATTCAATGGGATAAGCCAGAACAAACAGCACTCGAAATTAAAAAATGGGTTATACAACAAAAAAATGAAGAGGAGTTATTAGGATGACAAAGACTACTTTTGCACTAATCGGAACCGGGATAGTTGGAGAACGTATCATTAACCAAATAAAAACTAATCCTAATTGTGAAATTTTATCTGTTTTTGATGAAAATAAAAATAGGCTGAGAGAAGTTGCTGAAAAGTACAAGCTACCGGAAGCCGCTACCCTAGAAGAACTACTAGAAACAAAGCCTGATTGGATTTATATAGGAACACCACCAGTAAGCCACGCGCCTATTACAGAAAAGGCAGCAGCCTACGGATTAAATATTCTATCTGAAAAGCCACTAGCGCACGATGTGCAAGATGGAGAAAGAATGGTTAAAGCCGTGACCAAGGCAAACGTACATACAGCCATGCATTTTCCTTTAATGTACAGCCCAGTTATACATAGTCTACAACAATCCATTGCAGATGGATCGTTAGGTGATATCCTTAAAATTGAGCTACATACATACTTCCCTCATTGGCCTAGAAAGTGGCAGCAAAATGCATGGATCGCATCTCGTGCGCAAGGTGGTTTTATAAGAGAGGTATTTCCGCATTATTTACAACTCTTATATCGTTTATTTGGGAACTTCGAGATAACTGCACATCATACGACATATCCTCAGGATATAGGGCTATGCGAGTATGGTGTCTCTGCTTTGGCAAAAACGGATAGTGACATTCCAATTGTTTTAAATGGCCTATCGGGGATAGGGCAGGAAGAACGATTAGAGTTTAAAGTATTTGGAACGAATAAGGTTATCACGATTAGAAACTGGTCCGAGTTATGGGAAAGTGAATTGGATAAAGAAGCAGTACAAATCACTCCAACTACAGTGCCGGATGGATTAATTGAAGCATGTCATCAATGGAGGGTTGGTGAAAAGTCTACATTAGTTTCCTTTGAAGAGGGTTTGAAGGTACAGGGATGGATTGATGAATTATTAAAGTGATAGCAAAATTGCTATTTCTATGGAAGCAGATGCACATCCTCTAAGAAATAACAAAACTTGTACGTCTTTAATTATTATTGTTTCCACTCTAGTCGGATGCTACTGCTATTTACGATAAAGAGCTACTTTATTGTTTTAAGAGTTTAGGACGTAACTATTAAATTAAAAAACCGTGAAATCTGCAACAAGATTTCACGGTTTTATTTCTTGAAAAGACACTAATTTCTTGTAGAACATCTCTCCATTTATGCTGCTCCTCACAAATACAAGGCTGCTAGAAAAATGCCTAAAGCATCTTCGTAAATTTCATCAAATTGGGTTAGTGGTAGTGGGTTCGTTCCAATGCCTAGCTCGATAGTAAAACCGGGTCTTCTCCAGTCTTGGATAAACCAGTCCTTATACCCAGCGTAGCTATTGGTCGTTTCTATTGGAATGTAGCCGCTCGCTTCACCGAATTGTATTGCTAGAACTTCATTTTCGGGAGGCTGAAGATTTTCAAATCCCCAGTAAATGACTTGACCCTGTGTATGAAAAGGGAGTACTCGAGCGAAATCTCTTCTCCTCGTTAAATCTGCCATTGCGATAGCTTCGGGTTGTGTTAAAGGAGCTTCCCCGCCATAATCTCTTGGTCCTGGAGATTTAGGATTCCGATCTCTTTCTAGCTCCCATAACGCAGGGAATTGATCGTTTAAATCTACACCATTTATATTTGCCTTCCAACCTGAGAAGTTTGTACTTCCCTTATTCCATTCAATCACATTACTTCGATAAGGCTCTTCGGATGGTGGACCATTAATTACTAAATCCACGCCGTCTGGATTCACCATGGGCACTATGGAAAGAAAAGTTTGCTCATATAAAGGTGTAGTTTGAATTCCTCTAATGGTGTTCCCGTTAGTCAGAGAAAGTAAATAGTCATCTAAAAAGGTCATGATGATAGGAGTTGTAATCCATTCATTGGCATGAAAGGAACCATCAAAATGGACGCGTTTGTTTCCATTCCCAACTACTATTTCCTGGAGGTCTTTGCCCATAACAGAGCTGCCAATAGAAGAAGTTTTTAAAAATGGATACACAGTTTGTAGGCGACGAATATCAATGACTAAGGAATTGTAATCATAATTTCTTTTACCGGTGACTACTCTCCAAGTAATTCGTAAAGGGATTTTAATCGTTTGTCCGATTTGTAAAGAGGTTGGGGTAATATTTGGGTTAGCTAAAAGAATGCCCTCTACTGAAATTTTTCTACTCTGTGCAATAGCCCAAAGTGATTCTCCTCGTCTAATTTGATAAGCTAATCCAACATACCCTGGTATTTGAATTTGTTGTCCAATGGAAAGGCTTTGGGGGGATATATTTTGGTTGGAATCGAGAATTAGTTGTAGGGGAATATCAAACAGCTGACTAAAGTAATAGAGGGAATCTCCTTGTCTTACAAAAACATCCATGCACTTCCTCCACTTCTTTCGATTCATCATAAAATTATATGTAATAGAAAAGGAAAGATATGACTTCAAAAGAAAAACGTGCGAATTTAATTTCGCACGCAAAAATTTAGTCTACCAATTTTCTTTTTGCAATTACTATACCGTCTTCGTCTGCATATAAATAATCTCCAGGATGCCAATCGATGCCTAAGAAAAATAGTGGTATATCCACTTCACCTGTTCCTTCTTTTTTACTTTTTAAAGGATTACTCCCGAGGGCTAGAATAGCTATGTTAAGCTCAGTCAGTTCCTTTGAATCTCTCACGCATCCATTAATCACAATCCCGGAAAGGTTTCTATTCTCGGCAATTCCAGCTAAACGGTCTCCCATTAAGGCGCACTTTTTAGAGCCTCCACCGTCCACTACTAGAACGCTTCCAACTGGAATGTCTTCTAATGCTTGATTTATTAATATGTTATCTTCAAAAACTTTAACAGTACAAATAGGACCAGAAAAGCTAGTTTTTTTACCGTAGGATTTAAATTCAGAACCTAGGACTTGGATCTCGCCTGAATATTCATCACATAAATCTGCTGTACTAAATGTCATTCATTTAACCTCCTGGTTTTAAAAAATATATTTCTACCAATTTACTACTTATTTAAAATATTTGCAAAAATTTAAAAGGAATAGTTTTCAAGACAAAAAAGCGACTGATAGGGTTATCCTACCAGTCACTTCATGTTATTTTTTCATATGTCTAATTTTTTCTTCATCTGGTGTAACGAACAAAGTAGTTTGTTCAAAGTAAATGACAAAGCCGGGTTTCGATCCATTTGGCTTTTTCACTTGTTTGATTACTGTATAGTCAACTGGCACTGAAGAAGATTCACGGGCTTTACTAAAATATGCTGCCAGGTTTGCT
>NZ_JBAEAP010000270.1:0-5924 GCF_056205495.1 Psychrobacillus sp.
CAGCTGTAAAATACCAATCTTCTTCTCTGGCATTACCTTCTTCAGTCCACGAATAGTTGCTGCCGTTACCGAATGGTCTCCACCAATGGTCACCTTCAGTGCTTTCGGATAGGTCTCTGCGATACTCTCCATCGCATCCTCGATGTGTTGATGGCAGCGCAAAATATCGGTAACATGCATTTTTACATTTCCGATATCTGCTACTTTTAACTCGCGAATATCTATATCTTCATCAATATAGTAGGTTGAGAATTTTTCCCACGATTGGCGAAAGGCATTTGGAAACTCGGAGGCTCCTGAAACACTAATAGAGGATCTGGAAAGCGGTGATCCTAGAAGCACTACATTCCAATCTTTTTTCTCACTTTGCCACTGAGGAACTATCCAATCCTTTACCTTCATATCCTGATGTACTGTCCTTTGCCAATCAAATGGCGAGTGCTCTATCGGAGCTTTATTATAGTCCATCGGTAATCACTCCGTTGTCCAAAACTACTTTTCCATTTTTGATAACAGTTTTTGTATGATTCATCCCGTAGAAGTATTGCAATTGCTGATAGTTTGCTACATTTAGAATAAGTACGTCTGCCTTCTTACCCACCTCTAGAGAACCGATCTCATCTCCACGATTAATAGCATAGGCAGCGTTAATAGTAGTTGCTGTGAGCACCTCTGCCATCGTCATCCCCATGTTCATGCACGCTAAATTCATGATAAAAGGCATAGATATTGTTGGGGAAGAACCTGGATTAAAATCAGTGGATATAGCAACTGGTACCCTTTCATCTACCATTAGCCTTCCACGAGCAGAAGCTGCCTTTAGGAAAAATGCTGTCCCTGGCAATAAAACAGCAACAGTTCCAGCCTTCGCCATTGCTTGTATTCCTTTATCCGATGCTACCAATAAATGCTCTGCAGATATGGCTCCAACCTCTGCTGCTAGCTCCGCCCCCTCATATGGTTCAATTTCATCGGCATGAATTTTAGGAATAAGCCCATGCTCCTTGCCTGCCATTAAAATCCTACGAGACTGCTCTGGAGTAAATACTCCCTTCTCGCAGAAAACATCATTGAACTCCGCTAACTCTTGCTCCACAACCATTGGAATCATCTCATTTATTATCAGATCGACAAACGCATCTGGATTTTCTTTGTACTCAGCGGGTACCGCATGGGCTCCCATAAACGTCCGAACGACGTCGACCGGATGATTTTCCTGTAGCTTCTTTGCAACAAGTAGCTGTTTTTGCTCGGTCTCCCAGTCCAACCCATAACCACTTTTCGCTTCTACTGTTGTTACCCCATGGCGAAGAAAATCATTAAGATGGTTATATGTTTTCTCATATAAATGGTCAAAGGATGATTCTCTCGTTTTCTTTGTGGTCGCATGAATTCCTCCACCAGCATTCATGATTTCCATGTAGGTAGCACCGTTTAGACGCATTTGGAATTCATTTTCACGAGTTCCTCCGAAGACGAGATGAGTATGGGCGTCTACTAGACCTGGCATAACTATATGGCCTGATGCATCTATAATCTGTGCTTGCTCGATGAGCACAGGATGCTGCTCCTGAAGCTCTTCCTTTGTACCGACGGCGACGATGCGATCATCTTCTATTAACATACTTCCATTTTCTATAATGTTAAGCTCACTCATTTCTTTTCCTGTGCGAGCTTTTTTACTAGCCGATGCTAGTGTAATTAATTGGTTGGCATTTGTGATTAGTAATGTCATGTATCCTCATCCTTTTTTGTTTAGCATTGGTATATGAACATTCTTCTCTTGGGCAGTTTTTATAGCAATCTCATAACCGGCATCTGCATGACGGGCAACACCCATTCCAGGGTCTGATATAAGTACTCGGCTAATCTTTTCTGTAGCCATGTCGGTACCATCTGCCACGAGCACCTGACCTGCGTGCTGTGAATACCCCATGCCTACACCACCACCATGATGTACACTCACCCAGCTTGCTCCACCGGCAACATTCACTAACGCATTTAAGATTGGCCAATCTGAAACTGCATCTGAGCCGTCCTTCATCCCCTCTGTTTCTCGATTAGGAGATGCTACAGAGCCTGAGTCTAGATGGTCGCGCCCAAACACAATGGGAGCCTTAAGTTCTCCTGAAGCTACCATTTCGTTCACCTTAAGCGCAAAGCGGTGGCGATCACCATATCCTAACCAACAGATTCGTGCAGGGAGACCTTGCCACTTCACCATTTTCTGTGCCATATCAATCCAGTTTACTAGCGCCTCATCTTTTGCAAACATTTCCTTTGCAAGCGCATCCGTCTTTAATATATCCTCCGGGTCCCCAGACAATGCAGCCCAGCGAAACGGGCCTTTTCCTTCGCAGAACAATGGTCTAATGTACGCTGGAACAAAACCGGGGAAGTCGAAAGCATTCGCTACACCCATTTCCTGTGCATATTTCCGAATGTTATTACCATAATCAAATACCTCTGATCCTGCTTTTTGGAAGTCGAGCATAGCCTGAACATGATCAGCCATAGCCTTTTTTGCCTTATGCTCATATGCCCTTGGATCCTCCTTACGAAGCTTAAGTGCCTCCTCTAAAGACATATGATTTGGAATATATCCATTTAACGGATCATGTGCGCTAGTTTGATCTGTCACTAGATGTGGAACAATTCCACGCTCATATATTTCTCTATAAATATCCGCACAGTTTCCAACTAACCCAATGGATGCGGGCTCTTTCTTATCCTGTAACTCCTTCGCCATTTTCAGTGCCACATCTAAATCTTCTACTAAATAGTCGCAATAGCCTTCCTTCATTTTCCGTTCAATCCGTCTTTTATCGACCTCTACAACTAAGATGACTGCTCCTGCCATCTTCCCTGCAAGGGGCTGAGCACCACTCATCCCACCCATACCACCTGTTAAAATTAGTTTTCCGCGGAGGTCTGCACTACCAAACACCTTTTTACCTGCCTCTACAAAGCTCAAATAAGTTCCCTGTAAAATTCCTTGAGCACCAATATATATCCAGCTACCGGCAGTCATCTGACCATACATCATCAAGTCCTTATCCTCTAGCTCATAAAAATGCTCCCAGTTAGCCCAAGCTGGTACTAAGTTAGAGTTCGCGATCAATACACGTGGCGAGTGCTCATACGTACGAAACACTGCTACCGGCTTACCTGATTGAATGAGTAGCGTTTCATCATTTTCTAGCTTTTTTAGTGACTCGATTATTTGCTCAAAGCTCGCCCAGTTTCGTGCTGCCTTTCCTATTCCCCCGTACACCACTAGCTCATCTGGATTTTCAGCCACCTCGGGGTCCAAATTATTCATGAGCATACGCATAGCAGCCTCTTGCGTCCATCCTTTACAGGAAAGCTGATTTCCCGTTGGTGCTTTAATATTTTGCATAACATGTTCCATCACACAACACTCCCTTTAATATGATAAAAATACGCTTAATGAAAGGGGTCTTATAAACACATCCCTCTGTTTTACCAATTATAAAATTCTGAAAAAATAATATATATATAATCCAGGTTTAAAATAAAGGAATTTTTTTAGATAAGGTGGAATTTTATAAAGATAAACAAGTAATAATTTATGATTTTGTGAATCAATGAATAAAATGATAAGAAAATACCTCAATGTTAATTCAAAGTTAAATAAGTACAACTAGTAGGGGGTGTAACAGATTGAAGCTCTTAATTATTGACAGGGATCAAACGGAAAGAAATGGTATCCAGTGGTTTATCAAGCGATATCAGTTGGATGTTATGACTGTTTTAGAGGCAGGAAATTTTAACGAGGCAGTGGAGCAAATCGAGGCCGAGAACCCAGAGGTTATTTTACTCGAAATGGAGTTGCTTGCTCAGAGTGATTCCAATCGATTAAGAAAAGCATTATCGCTAAATTCCCATCACATCATTGGGATCACTGCAGAGCCACTTTTTAAGCATGCTTTAGAAGCACTTTCCATGCGAGCGCTCACTCTCCTGGTTAAACCAATAGACTTAAGCTTGCTTAAACAATATTTAACTCATGCAGTTAGAAATGAATTAAAAGTGCAACAAGAGAGTCTACCTTTAATAGGAGAGCATTCGATTTATCCTTCCTTATTTTTAGATCAATATGAGATAGAGCAAGAGTTTACATTTTGTCTGATGTTGGAGGCTGAGATTTTGGAGCAGAATGAACAGCTTTTCCATTGGCTAGAATCCCTAAATCATTTGACTCTCTTTCCCCTTTCTAAGCGTATTGTGGCATTCTCAACAGAAGAAACACTCGAGGAGCTTTGTAAAAAAACAAAGGCAATTATAAGGGAATGGTCTAACACACAGAATACCAACTTAAATATAGCTATCTATGATTTACCGAGAAAATCCGTAAAGGACATGTACCAAGCTATAAAGGAAACCCTGAAGTTACGTTTTCAACATGGCTTTGGGCAGGTTTTTCTTGTGAGCGAACTTCCTACCTTTCAAAGTTTGGACCCATTTTTAACAATGGAACAGCAACGACTTTGGATGTCGAGCCTAGAGCAAAATGACGTACAGACAATTAAGCATTTTTTATATAGCATCTCTACCATCAAAACGTATTATCATCCCGACACTATTCGAATCCATTTGACTAGTATTCTCGCACAAATCCGGAGATTCATGCTTAAATACCAAATGGAGAAACGAATAGATTTGGAACATCGCTACAATCAACTCTTTGAAATCATTCTAAATCATCCAGTTCTTTACACGATTATCCAGGAAATCGTCCTCCTCTGTCAGGACATTATGAATCAGGTAGAAAAACAAAAAGAAAAAGGCCAGTTCGACTACGTAAATGCCGCACTGGACTTCATCGACCTCCATTATACTGACGATAAGCTTAGCCTTGACCAACTAGCAGAATTTTTAGGAATCAGTCCTAGTTACATAAGTATGCTTTTCTCGAAAACAAACGCTACTACCTTCAAGCAATACGTTACTAAGAAGCGACTCAACCATGCCAAGCAGCTACTTCAGGAAACCAATCTCACTATCCACGAAATAGCAGCCAAAACTGGCTTTAATGACGCCAACTACTTTTCTAAGCTGTTTAAGGCGAATCATAATATTAGCCCGTCCTATTATAGACAGCACGTAATAGGTTAAGGAGTCCGCAACTATATAATTCATTTGTAAAGAGATATACGAAAGGTTTAAGATTAATATCAACAGTAGCAAACTAAATATGTTACTTTCCATAGTAAGGAGGAACAATTATGCCAGTTTACAATAAGCTAGTACGTGACCTAATCCCCCAGGTAATCGAGAAATCTGGAAGTAAGTTTTCCACGCGTATTTTAGATAAATCAGAGCATTTAACCGAAGTGAAAAACAAATTATATGAAGAAGTAAAGGAATTTGAAGTAACGGATAATCGCAAAGATGCACTTGAAGAGCTAGCAGATATATTAGAATTAATACATGCAGCCCTTCCTATTCATAAAGCTACCTATGAGGAGCTTGAGCAAATCCGCCTTGCCAAAAAGGAGAAGCGCGGTGGATTTAACGAAGGAATCTATTTAATAGAGGTTGAGGATGAGTAAGCTAAGGCTGATCACATCTAATCTTATCGAGGACTTGAAGAGTCTTACTCTTGATGCGACTAGTATTTACTGGATTACTGCATTTGCTATGAAATCAGGCGTGAGGCATGTACTCCCTTCTTTAAAGGAGGCAGGTTTACGTGGAGCAGAGCTTAAGCTACTAGTTGGTGACTATTTATACATTACTCAGCCCGAGGCACTGGAGCTCTTACTAGAGGAACTTCCTCATGCAGAGATTAGAATCTATAGAAGTAATGGAATTTCCTTTCATCCAAAGGCTTATATGTTTCGTTCCAATGAAGATAGTCACCTGATTGTTGGCTCCTCTAATTTATCCTCCTCTGCGTT
>NZ_JBAEAP010000271.1:0-2294 GCF_056205495.1 Psychrobacillus sp.
ATATTTTAGCAAAATAGGAAGTATATTGTCGATTTCTAAAGATTGAATATTCTATGTTTTTTGTAGTTATAATACTTTTATGGACAATTTGTGACAGCTTTATTACAATGATAAAGGTAGCAAATAGTGACATAAGTTTGAGGGAGGATGTATAAATGAATATCCATGAATATCAAGGTAAACAGCTCCTTAGACAATATGGCGTAGCAGTTTCTAACGGAATCGTTGCTTTTTCACCAGAAGAAGCAGTGAAGGCCGCTAAGGAATTAGGTTCTGACGTTATTGTTGTTAAAGCCCAAATTCACGCAGGTGGACGCGGTAAAGCTGGTGGGGTTAAAATTGCAAAGAATTTAGACGAAGTACGTGAATATGCAAAAGAGCTTTTAGGTAAAGTTTTAGTAACTCACCAAACAGGACCAGAAGGTAAAGAGATCAAGCGTCTACTTATCGAAGAAGGTAGTAAAATTAAAAAAGAATATTATGTAGGTTTAGTATTAGATCGTTCGACTTCTCGTGTAACATTAATGGGCTCTGAAGAGGGCGGAATGGACATCGAGGAAGTAGCAGCAAATTCTCCGGAGAAATTATTCTATGAAGAAATCGATCCTGTAGTAGGATTAACTGGATTCCAAGCTCGTAGAATGGCATTCAATATGAATATTCCAGCGAAACTTGTAAATAAAGCAGCTAAGTTTATGCTTGGTCTTTATCAAGTTTACAATGAAAAAGATGCTTCTATCGTTGAAATCAATCCATTAGTAGTAACTGAGGATGACAATGTATTAGCATTAGACGCTAAGTTTAACTTTGACAGTAATGCTTTATACAAACACAAGGACATCTTAGAGTTACGTGACTATGATGAAGAAGATCCAAAAGAAATCGAAGCATCTAAATATGACCTAAGTTATATTTCATTAGATGGAAACATCGGATGTATGGTTAATGGAGCAGGTTTAGCTATGGCAACAATGGATACAATTAGCTACTACGGCGGCTCACCCGCTAACTTCCTGGACGTTGGGGGCGGTGCTACAGCTGAAAAGGTTACAGAAGCATTCAAAATTATCTTAGCTGACAAAAATGTAAAAGGTATTTTTGTTAATATCTTTGGTGGTATCATGAAATGTGACGTAATTGCAGAAGGTGTTATCATCGCTGCAAAAGAAGTTGGACTTCAAGTGCCATTAGTTGTTCGCTTAGAGGGTACAAACGTAGATTTAGGTAAGAAATTATTAAATGAATCAGGCATCAATATTGTTGCAGCAGATTCAATGGCAGACGGTGCTCAAAAAATCGTTAATCTTGTAGGATAAGAAAGGCAGGGACATAAAATGAGCGTATATATTAATAAAGATACTAAAGTAATTGTTCAAGGAATTACGGGCTCAACTGCTCTTTTCCATACAAAACAAATGCTAGAATACGGCACTAAAATCGTTGCTGGGGTTACTCCTGGTAAGGGTGGAACAGAAGTAGAAGGCGTACCTGTATTCAATACAGTAGCGGACGCTGTTAAAGATACAGGTGCTAATGTATCTGTAATCTACGTACCTGCTCCATTTGCTGCTGATGCAATCATGGAAGCTGTTGACGCTGAGCTAGATATGGCTATTTGTATTACTGAACATATTCCTGTATTGGATATGGTAAAAGTTAAGCGCTATATGGAAGGCAAGAAAACACGTTTAGTGGGACCAAACTGCCCAGGTGTTATTACAGCTGATGAGTGTAAAATCGGGATCATGCCTGGATATATCCATACAAAAGGACATGTAGGCGTAGTTTCACGTTCTGGTACGTTAACATATGAGGCGGTTCATCAATTGACTCAAGCAGGCATCGGTCAAACGACTGCTGTAGGTATTGGTGGAGACCCTGTAAATGGTACAAACTTTATCGACGTGTTAAAAGAATTTAACGAAGATGAAGATACTTATGCTGTAGTAATGATCGGAGAAATCGGTGGTACTGCTGAAGAAGAGGCTGCTGAATGGATCAAAGCTAACATGAAGAAACCAGTAGTAGGATTTATTGGTGGACAAACTGCACCTCCTGGAAAACGTATGGGTCACGCTGGAGCAATTATCTCTGGTGGCCAAGGTACGGCAGAAGGTAAAATTCAAGCAATGGAAGCTGCTGGTATGAAAGTGGCTGCTACTCCATCTGTAATTGGCGAAACTTTAATCGAAGCTATTAAAGAAGCAGGAATTTACGACGCTTGTAAAACACATTAATTAAAAAAGTGCGGCTCATCGAATGATGGGTCGTACTTTTTATAAACTAATAATTAC
>NZ_JBAEAP010000272.1:0-7906 GCF_056205495.1 Psychrobacillus sp.
TTTTGTTGATCAAAAACATTTGAAACTGCTTTCGCTAAGATTGCAATGGTCCTATTTAGTTCGACTTCTGTACTCTCAATGCCACCTAATTCAATAAGTATAGTGTTTTTATTTAGGTCTTGATTGTAGACTCCATCTACACCTTTTCCAGTTTTCAGGAAAACGCCTCTTGAGATACCTGGGACTAGTGTATTCATTTGTTCCGATAGTTTATTAGCTAGTTGCTCATTCCATTTATAATTTGCATGCTCGCCACCTACAACAAGCATGATTTTTGCATAGCTCTCTTCTCCAACTTTTAACGTTGTCACTTTTGCTTTTGCAGAGTCTCGGTGGATATCTAGTACAATATCATAATTGTTTTGAGATAAGGCTTTCTGGACTAGAGGTCTAACCGAGTGATAATCTTTTGTGCCATGTGGATTATCGCTTGTTAGAAAATCAGTTTCTACATTATGAAAAGCAAACTGAGCAGTAATTTGCTCTTGAAAATTAGTAATATTTTTTTCTGGATGATAGATTTCAATTTTTTCTCCGCTGGCAGCTAAAATTGGTTTAAAAGCTTCTTGCCAATGGGTAAAGTATACGAAAGCTTTTCGTGGCGGTTGCAAAATCTCTGCTACCGGATCTGATTCAGTTTCCGTTTCAGTTTCGGTTTCGGTCTCAGTTACCGGCGGTGTTTCAATTTGTGCCGCATAAACAACCGGGATATCCTCTTTTTTCTTTTCTACTGTTTTTTCAGTTGTTGCGTCCATGCTTAGAGGTGTTTGGACTGTTGCAATAATAATAGGCGCCAAAAATAAGAGTAATAAAATCGTAGTTAGCTTCTTTAACGTATTAGTCATAGGTTCCACTCTCCTCACACAATCGTATGAGAAGAGAAGAATTTTTAGAACGACCTATTTACTTACAAGCCAGGTTTCAATCCCCGTAGAAAGCATATACGCGTACTGTTCCACCCATAAATCTGTTTCCTTCGGCGTTACAAATAAGGATGGATTTTTTCCAACAAATACTTCTTCAAATAATTTTCTTTTTTCATCAGTCGACCAACCAACCCATTCACCAAATATTGGCTCAAGGACTTTTTTATCTATATTCGTTTTATTAGAAACCATAGGAGTAACGGCTAATGCTGAAGATGGTTTTCCTTTTTCCTCTACACGTGCCGCCACATGATGAATAACCTGTTCAATCGCATCTGCATATAAAACTGGCCCATCCACCACCATAGGTACTCCAATTGCTGTGACTGGAACGTTATATACTTCTTTAGAAATTTCCTTACGCTGATTCCCTACTCCTGATCCTGGGTGGATGCCCGTATTCGTTATTTGGATTGTCTTACATAAACGCTCGCTATTTCTAGCTGCTAAGGCATCCATCACTATAATTAAATCGGGTTGAAATGCTTCACTAATAGCACTTACAAAGTCGCTTGTTTCAAAGCCTGTCTGACCAGTAACACCTGGTGCGTACATGACTACTTTTACTCGTTCATTATTGGTCAAAGATGAATTTTGAAGATACTCGATTGCTTTTGGACCAATTGCATCCGGGGTAATGGTTGCATTTCCAAGACCAATGATTAATATTTTGGATTGGTCTGTAAGTGTAATCTCTTTGTGCATATCCCGGAGATGGTCAATAAAGGTCCTAGCGATATTCTCAAAACTTTTTTCATCATCTGGACTTAAAGTCAGGTCCGTCAAGGTAATATATTTCCCTTGTTTTTTACCTATCTGTTTCTCCCCTTCTGCATCCACTTCTATCGATGTAACCAATACAGCGCCATTACGAGATTCCTCAAATTTTATACCCTTGGATTTATCCAAAGTGTCTTTTTGACTTTCCGAACGGTGCTTTACCATTTCATCGGATTCATCGATTAAGTCTGTTCTTCCCCACATAATAATCACCTCCAAAATAGTTTGTTCAAAGTGTCAAGTAAATATTCTTTGCATTTATATATTGCAATTTGTTTTTTCGTTTGTTAAAATAATGCTTGTTGTATAAATTCAGTTACCAACAAAATGTATCATCTCAGACCTTACTAGGAGGTGAAAGGTATGCCAAACATTAAATCTGCAATCAAACGTGTTAAGAAAAATGAGACTTTAAACACTCAAAATGCAAAAGCAAAATCAGCTATGCGTACTGCTGTCAAAAAAGCTGACACTGCTGCACTTAATAACGATGAAAACGCAAAAGAACTTATTAAAACTGCGATTCAACAAGTTGAAAAAGCAGCTTCTAAAGGTTTAATTCATAAAAACGCAGCTTCTCGTAAGAAAGCTCAATTAATGAAAAAAGCGTAAATAAAAAAGACTGTTCCGATGTTAAACTCGGTCAGTCTTTATTTTTTTCATTAAATCATATTTTCTAAGAAGTTTTTAGGAATAGTATAAGAGCTTGGAGAACTATTTCCAAGCTCTATATTATTTTTGTCATAAAAATAATTCCTTATACTCCCCCGTCGAACTGACAAATTAATCTTTCAAACCAGATGCCATTATTTTAACAAAAATAATTCAAGAATACGGTCTCTATTTGTATTCAAGGACTTTAACTGCAAATCTACTGTAGCCAAGTCATTTAATGTATTTAAGAGCTTTTCCTCTTGGTGTAACAGTGGATTGTCGAATAGCAATTTCACTCGGTAAGGGTGCACTTTTAATTGAGATGCAACTTGTTGCGCATGATAGCCTTTTTTCTTTAGATGACTCACCTGAATCATTAATCGCACTTGAGAAGCAATCAAGGCATTTAGCTTCAAAGGATCTTCCTTACGCTTAAGTAAATCATGATAAATCGCCATTGCTTCACTCTTTCGTCCAGATAAATACGCGTTCCCTAAAGTGAAAACGTCCTCCTCTAGCGTTCTGACAAGTAAAGATTTGACGGTATCTGCATCAATCTCATTCTCTTCTCCGATATATGTCGAGATTTTAGCGATTTCTGTTCTTAGGTGAACTAAATTTGTTCCCCCACTTTCAATTAGTCGTTCTATACCTTCATCTGTAATCGTTTTTCCTTCATTTGAAACTTCATGCAACACCCAGCTTTTTAAGTCATGAATTTGTAGACCCGCAGCCTCAATCACATTTGCTGTTTGCTTTATAGCCTTTGTTATCTTTTTGCGTTCATCCAGCTTTTCATAAGGTGCTACAAACACAACAATGGCAGTGGAAGAAGGATTTTTAAGCCAACTTTCTAGTAGAGCCGTATCGTGAACAATTTTTTCTTTGCCTTTTTCCGAGGCTTTTAAGAAAAATGCATTTTTTGCGATTATTAACTTTTTCTCAGAGAAAAAAGGAAGTGTGTCTGCCTCGTAAATGACATGTTCGATGTTTTTTTCCTCTAAGTCGAAGTAAATGACTTCAGCCTCTCCATCTTCTTCGAGTTTATTCTTTAATTTTTTTATTGTTTCTTCGATAAAATATGCTTCCGTGCCATATAATAAATAGACGTTAGATATTATACCGTTAGAGATTTGCATCCATTTTTCTGAAATCATTTTGAATCTCCTTGCTCATCATTAGTATATTTATTATAACGCAATTGTAGTGAAAACTTTGTGACATTATGTATTTATAGCGAAAAAGAAAAGTTTGTGTGTAGATTTTTTTTGCGCTATCCTATATAATTATGTGGAAATAGGAGGGGTAACAATGAATGAGTTTGAACAAAATGTACAGTCGAAGCGTAATGACGCTATCGATTCTGGCGTAGGTTTTGTAGTCTCCTTTGGATTTTTTACAATTATGTTTGTAATTGCAGTAGTTATTGAGTTTCTTGCTCGATAATTCATGAGAAGGGTTTTGTCTAGTATATAGACAAGACCCTTTTCTCTATTCTAATGTGGAAAAATAGTTACTTCCCCTTTTTTCGTTATTATAACCTCAATTGACCCATCCCTCCCTGTTTGAAAATAGGGTATGTCCAATTTGTTAAGACGCTCTACAACTTCAGGATGCGGATGTCCATAACGGTTATTCAACCCGGCAGAAACTATGGCAAATTTAGGATTAGCTCTCTCCAAAAAAAGCTGCGTACTAGAAGTTTTACTACCATGGTGTCCAAGCTTAAGTATGGTTTGTCCCTCAATCTGCTTGGAATACTCTGTAGCTAACACTTGCTCTCCTTTGCTCTCTAAATCTCCTATAAACAACCCCTTAAAATATGCATTTTCCATAGATAGCACTAAAGAATCATCATTCCCTTCATAGTTTACATCCTTTGGATATAAATAAATAAGCTGATAATAGGACGACTCAATCATGTCTCCCGCCCCTTTCTCAAAAACTGAGATTCTTTGCTTATTAATTTCTTCTCTTAAATCTTTCATAGCATCTTCCCCATAAGAACCTGGAGTAATATGTACTTCCTCAACTTTTATCTCTTGAAGAATCTCCTCTGCTCCCTCCATATGGTCTGCATCGGCGTGAGATAAAATCATTACGTCAATTTTACTGATACCTCTACCTTTTAAAAAAGGGACGACGACTTGTCTACCAACCTCATACACATTTTTGTTTTCCATCCATTCTTCCTGATCAAACCTTAATAAACCACCTGCATCAATTAAAATAACCTTCTCCCTTTTAGGCATTTCGATAAGAATAGAGTCTCCTTGCCCTACGTTTAAATAAGTTATTCTAGTTTTAGTATCAAAATAGGGATATAAATGGAGTATAACGATTGGTACAAAAAGAATGCAGAGTGATAGAAAAACCTTAGATTTGTTCTCTACTAAAATGAAAAAAATAAAAATACTTATATAAGCCATCACGACTAACCAAAGCTCAGGCTGTCCAGGATTCCACATTTGAAATGGCAATGCACCTAAAAAAATGATGAAATCATCTAGCCAAATTCGTAGTGGCTCATAGATTCGAAAGATAATATTGCTGATTATGGGAGAAAGAAAAGTCAAAGGGAGCATAAAAATATTAATTGGTAGTATAACAAATGAAAATAGAGGAACAAACAAAAGGTTGGATAAAAAAGAAGAAAGAGAAATCTCATAAAATTGATAGATTAAGAGAGGGTATACCATCAGCTGACAAATAGCTGTAATAAGAAAGGACTGAGCTAAAGGATTATTGCTTAATCTTAACAAGCTCGAGGAAAATATAAGTGAAAATGCAGCTAAGTAGGATAATTGGAAGCCTGTTTGATAAACAACCCAAGGAGAGAAAAACAAAAATAAAATGAAACTTAAAGAAAATGCATCTGAAATGATTAACTTATTTTTTATTAGACTACTGATCAACAAAATTTCTGTTACAGATACAGCTCTCCACACCGAGGGAGCTCCTCCTGCAATAAATCCGTATAAGGGTAATGCTAAAATTAAAAGCCAATTTGCGGTTTCTCGTCTCACACCTAGACGCACCATTACTTCATAGAGCAACATAACTACTAATGCCACATGTAAGCCAGAGATTGCAAATAAATGAGTAATACCTAGGGTCAGATATGCATCCTGAAGATCTAGAGGCATACTTTCTCTGCTCCCTATTAGTAAAGCTTCAGCTTCGGCTTGGAGGCTTGCTGGAAAAGTAAGTTGGATATGCTGCTTTAGTTTGAAGCGTTGTTTAGCCATATAAGTACTAAATCCAGTCTTCAGAGTTAACATTTTATATTCTTCAACAGCTATTTGACCAATAGCCCCATGACTCTTTATATACTTTTCTATGTCAAAAGAATATTTATGCGAAGTTGGTCCTTCTATAGCCTTATCCACATTAACTTGTAGCTCCATACCAGTTAAAGAGTTATTAGAAAAGTAGTCTTTATCGCCTTCGTTTAATATTTTTAGCTGAACATACCACTTTTGGTTTGTATCTGAAGTAGCAAAGCCTCTTATAAATCTTCCGTTAATACGATAGTTATCCGTCCAAGTAATCGTTTTTACGTCATTATGTTCGACCTTTTCTGGATTTATATGATCTACATAAAAGAAAGTAAAGAAGCCTATAGAAATAATAGTAACAGTTAACATTAACGAAATTTGCCTATAAATAAACCAACAGAATAATAGCACGAATAAGATTAGTAGCCTTGTCGATTCAAATGCTGCTAGAGTAGCAAGTAAAATGGACAAGGCTACATAGATTACATTACCTTGGATTCCTCCAAACCAAATAATTCTGCCACCTTCCTCTCATAAGGCAGAAGTTCCTCCTCACTTGCCCCCTTGTCCCTTAGCTTCGTTATAAGCTCCATATAAAGGGTGACCTTCTCATCACTAAGGAAATCAATCTTACGCTCGTCAAAGGGCACATGAATGGTCTCTACGCCTGCTTTGTTCAGTAATTCTATTGCATAGGAATTATTTTTATAATCTTGCGCATAATACAATCTTGTAATACCAGCTTGAATAATTGATTTCGTACAAGGTAAGCATGGGAAATGTGTCACATATAAGTCTGCTCCACCGACTGTAATACCATATTTGGCACATTGTAAAAGAGCATTCATCTCAGCGTGCACTGTTCTAACACAATGATTATCAACTACATAACATCCATCATCGATACAGTGCTCCCCACCCGATATGGATCCATTATATCCCCCAGCCATGATTCTTCTATCCCTTACAATGGTAGCTCCGACTGCTAAGCGCGTACATGTGCTTCTTAGTGCTAATAAGTGGCTTTGTGCCATGAAAAATTGATCCCACGTAATTCTCTCCATATTAAATACCCCCTAAATAATACTTCTTTTAGTTTAAATCTTTCATGGATAAACTTCAATCAAGCCTTTTATTTAACAGTGATATAAGTTTCAAGCTTTTCAAAAGTCTTTTGACCGATTCCAGTAACCTCCATTAAATCCTGAACAGATTTAAAACCGCCATTTTCCTCTCTATAAGATATAATAGCTTCAGCTTTTGCCGGACCTATTCCAGGTAAAGAGGACAAGCCTTGTATATCTGCTTTATTAATGTTGATTAACTGATTTTCAGATGAACTGGTAGAGGAATTAGCAGGGGTTACAACTTCTTCACCAACTAAAGGGACATAAATAATCATCTCATCTTCTACTTTTTGAGCATGATTGATAGTTTTACTATCACCTTCAGGCAGATACCCACCCGCTAGTTCTATAGCAGTTAACACCCGATCACCATTTTCGAGTTCATAGACTCCTGGATTTTGGACAGCTCCTTTAACTTCTATAAATATTGAGTTATCTTCTTCACTGTTTATTGTTTCTACAGTTTCTTGTAAGTTTGTATCGTCTAAAAGGGAGGGTTGTATTGGTTCAGCCGAGGGGACAGCTGAAAAAAATTGCTTTTGAAGAAATAGAAACACTAGGAGAGTTAATACTCCAATAGGGAGTATCAGCTTTTTAAGCTTACTAGATTTAATCTTGGGGATCATGCATCAGCCTCTTTTCTTAAAGAGGTAAATGATATGGAGATGTACAAAATATACCAAATTTACCTCTTCTTGAAAAGAGTTATTTCACTGCACGTATAAAATATCTTTCAATTTCATCGGTGGGCTGTTCGTCAAAAATATTTGTTTCCGTATAAACTTGCGAAAATCCTACACGCTCTAAAAGTTTTATATAAACTTCAAGAGGAAAACTTCTTTGATAATGGGATTCCTCAAATCTTTCGTAATAGCCTGATGCAGCATCACGGACGAAGAAAGTAATATCGTGGTAAATAGAATGTTCTTCTTCTCCTTGCTCCGTGTTCCATATATAAGCTACCTGCTCATCTTCATATGTAAATGGTCCATCAGGAAATATATGATTCATTTTATATTCCGAATGAATGTCAAAGAATAACTGACCTTCTTCATTCAATGTAGAATAGACCTGTAGAAAGGTTTGTTCTACCTCTTCTAAAGTTTCCAGATAGTTTAATGAATCTATCGCTATCACTGCA
>NZ_JBAEAP010000273.1:0-4268 GCF_056205495.1 Psychrobacillus sp.
GCCTTTTCCACAAAGGTCTTAAATTTCTTCATGCCAAAGGTTGCATTGTTTGTGGAGGCAACAATTACTCCGTTTTTTTCTGTTATCGCGATGGCATCTATTAACAATTTCGTATAATCCTTAGCAGAACTGAACGTATACTTCTTCGAGCGTGCAAAGCTAGGGGGATCTAAAATAACCATGTCAAAAGATAATTCTTTACGCTTTGCATATTTGAAATAATCGAAGACATCCATCACGATAATATCCTGGTCTTCAACATTAATCCCGTTTATTTCAAATTGCTCTGTCGTTTTACTTAAACTACGTTTTGCTAAATCGACACTTGTTGTCTTTTTTGCACCACCAGCTGCAGCAAATACAGAAAAAGCACCAGTATAGGAGAATGTATTGAGAACTGTTTTTCCTTTTGCATACTCATCGCGTATTTTTTTTCGAATCTCTCGCTGATCTAGGAAGACTCCTACCATCGCTCCATCGTTTAAGTAGATAGCAAAGTTTTCCCCATTTTCTTTTACTAAAAGAGGGAACTCCCCGCGTTCGCCTTTAACGAAATCATCGTCTTCTAAATACTGGCCCTTCGTGTCGAACCGTTTTTTTTTCATAAATTCCTTTATAAGAAGGAACAGTAGATTCTAAAGCTTTTAAGATTTGCTCCTTAAATGCATAAATCCCTTCACTGTACCAGCTGAGTAGATAAAACTCATCAAAATAATCGATCGTCAAACCGCCGATTCCGTCACCTTCTCCATTAAAGACACGGAAGGCGGTTGTATCATCGTTTTCATAGTAATCTTTTCGGTGCTTTAATGCATTGGTAATTTTATTTTGAAAGAAACCAGTATCAATTGTCTCTGCTTCATTTTTAGTAAGCAGCCAGCCAATTCCCTTGTTTTGCTTCCCGACATAGCCTTTGCCTATAAACTTTCCTCCAGGGTTTCTGAGCTTTAGAATTGTTCCATCTACCAACGAGTCCGTCTCGTGAAAGCCATCCTTCAGTAAAACAGGAACCCCCTTCTGTAAATCTTGTGCTAGAGAGTCTTTTACTTTAATATCTATTTCTTTTTGCATACATTTCATCCTTCTAGTTATGTTTTCTCTATTATCACATAACCAGCTATATTTAAAAAGGAACGAGGTCCCAGTTAATTCAGTAGCTTATAAATGACTTATTTTACCTACAAGTACAAAATAGAGACTAATGGATTTCCATACTTATAATATAAAGTAGCCTCTAATTTAACTCGACGTTACACCCTCTTCGTCACATTCTTCCTATAAATTATGATATACTAATCTATATGTCGCGAAAGGAAGTTTGTTTTGAAAAAATCAAAAGTTATCATACCAATCATGGTAATTGTGGTCGTATTGGCAGCCATTCTTTTATCTCAAGAAGAATATAATGAAGTCACTATTATAAATAAGATTCTTATCGCACTTGGTGCAGCTATTGTGTCCTCTTCCATAGGTTATATCCTCTTAAAACCAGACATCGACAAGGTAGATCCAAAACCATCAGCTAATCATACAGAGAATAAAAAGAAGGGAAGCGGAAAATAATCTGTTTCCCTTTTTACTTCACTAGATAGGAGCGACTAGCATGCTAGAAAATGCAACACAGTTACTACAGGAATATTATGGCTATGACTCTTTCAGAGAAGGACAAGAGAAAGTTATCAATTATGTAATGAATGGCAAATCCAGCCTGTGTGTTATGCCTACTGGAGGTGGTAAATCTCTTTGCTATCAAATTCCCTCTCTATTATTAGATGGGACGACCATAGTAATTTCGCCATTGATTTCCTTGATGAAGGATCAGGTGGATACCTTATTGCAGGCAGGTATACCCGCAACATTCATAAATAGCACATTATCTTCTGAAGAAGTACGAGAAACGATGGAAGAGGTTTTAAATGGCCAATATCGAATGCTTTATATAGCTCCAGAGCGTTTGGAATCACAAGCCTTTTTGAACCAATTAAAAAAAGTGAAGGTACCGTTAATTGCAGTTGATGAGGCACACTGTATCTCTCAGTGGGGTCATGATTTTCGTCCCAGCTACCGTGCGATTCATCGATTAAAGGATGTATTCACGGAACAGCCTGTTGTTCTTGCGTTAACAGCAACAGCGACACCAGCTGTACGAGATGATATTTGTCGACTATTACAAATTCGAGATGAAAATACGGTTATCACAGGATTTGCTCGTTCAAATCTATCGTTCTCTGTTGTGCTCGGACAAGATAAGAATAAATTTTTAAAAGAATTTATTAAAAAGAATGCACAGGAAGTCGGCATTATATATGCAGCAACGAGAAAAACAGTAGATTTGCTATATGATTTATTAAACAAGGCAGGAGTCCAAGCGGCTAAATACCATGCGGGATTACCTGAGGCCTTTAGAAACAAGGAGCAGGAGCGGTTCCTTACAGATGAGGCACAAGTTATGGTTGCTACAAATGCCTTTGGAATGGGAATTGATAAATCGAATGTCCGATATGTCATTCACTATCAGCTTCCTAAAAACATGGAAAGCTATTATCAAGAGGCTGGCAGAGCTGGCCGAGATGGACTACCGAGTGAATGTGTGGTTCTCTATGCATCGCAGGATGTACAAACACAGCGCTTCTTAATCGATCAGGCATTAGACCGAGATAGAATTCCTCAAGAATTAGAAAAACTTCAAGGGATGGTAGATTATTGCCATACAGAAAACTGCTTACAGCAATATATTGTGCAATATTTTGGAGAACCCAATGGAGAAATTTGTGGTCAATGTGGAAATTGTACAGATTCTAGAGAAATGCAGGACGTTACAAAGGAAGTACAAATGGTTTTGTCTTGCGTGGTTAGAATGGGACAAAGATTTGGTAAGACGATAACTGCTCAGGTGCTAACAGGTTCAGAAAACAAAAAGGTAATAGAGTTTGGATTTCAAAAACTATCTACTTATGGGATATTAAAGGCTAAATCCTTAAAAGAAGTGTTAGGGCTTATGGAGTTTATGATTGCAGAAGGGTTACTTCTAGTGAACCAGGGAAGTATGCCGACGATTTATATTTCGGATGCAGGAAAAGAAGTATTGTTAGGGAAGAGAAAAATCATGCGTAAGGGAGTAGCAGTCACAAAGCAGATTGCTAAGAATGACCCGTTATTTGAAGGATTAAGAGTGCTTCGGAAAAAAATTGCGGACGAAGCTGGTGTTCCACCGTTTGTTATATTTTCTGATAAAACATTACAAGACATGTGCGTAAAGCGTCCGCAAACCGAAGATGAGCTACTAGATGTACATGGAGTTGGTGCTAATAAGCGTGACAAATATGGTCAAGCTTTTCTAGAAGAAATACTCCGTTATATCACCGTATAGTTTTTATGTGATACTACTGTAAGATTCGAAGGAACATTAATTTTCTTCGCATCCTCCATAGATATTTCGACAATAACAGATTGCTCTAGGATTTTAAAAATAGTACCTTGTACTTCAACATCATTGCGTGTAAAAGAGATCTTCTCATCAATTTTCCGTGCTGCCACGAAAGGTGAAACATCCTTAGGTTGTCGTTGGAAACTCATGTATCTGCCTCTTTTCTAATATATTCACTCACAGAGCGATATAGTAATTATACCACAAAACTGGGTTGAAAATTGTAGTTTAAGATTATTAAAAAGAGATTCCCTACGAATATTGTCGAATTGTAGTTTGTCCAATGACACTAACACATTTTATGTTTGAGATGACCCCATTTGCACATGATAGAAGTAAGGTAAGAAAAAGAACGCGGAAGATAAATTAGGCTTTAACTAAGAGGAGATTATGCAGAATGCATTTTAACGAATTTAAATTAGATGATAAAATATTGCAAGCAATTGAACAACTAGGTTACACAGAGCCAACAGAAGTCCAACAAAAGGTTATCCCAGTAGCCTTATCAAAGAAAGACATTCTGGTGAAATCGAAAACAGGTAGTGGGAAGACTGCAGCATTTGCCACTCCTTTATGTGAGCTAGTAGATTGGGAAGAAAATAAGCCACAAGCTTTAGTTTTAACCCCAACAAGAGAGCTTGCAGTGCAGGTTCAGGAAGACATCACAAATATCGGTCGCTATAAACGAATTAAAGGATTAGCGTTGTATGGAAAATCTCCATTTGCAAAGCAAAAGCTGGCATTAAAGCAAAAAACACATATTGTAGTTGGAACTCCAGGTCGTGTGTTAGATCATATAGAAAAAGGGACATTGGATGTATCCAAAATAGAATACTTAGTA
>NZ_JBAEAP010000274.1:0-3897 GCF_056205495.1 Psychrobacillus sp.
ATTGCGCCGGCAAAAAAATAACAGATATATTTAAAAATATCAAATATAGCTCCAGCCATATCATCGATAAATTTAAGCACTCTCATCCCTCCTTTGAATTGGCAAGAACGGCTAAGTAAGTATTGCTATAAAAAAGCATATGCATTCTCTTTATATCCCATAGTTTTTTAAATTCTTCGATTGGAACTTTTCGATTATAGCTCTTGTGTTCACCTTCACTATTCACCAGATGCTTTAAAGACTCTGAAAGGTAAATATACTCCTTGTCGTAGCCTACAACCGCGACAAAATGCAAGTTATTGAGATTCTTATGTACTTTAATAAAAACAATTACAGGAGTTCCTTTACTAACTTCGTATTTTAATGTGTGCATATTCCCTTTATAATAGTTTGTTTTAAAGCCCTTTTTTCTTAACATCGTACGAATTCCCTTTGGATAGACATCGCCTGACCTCGTTTTACAAGGGAAATTAATATATAAATCATCCCCATCGGCCTTCATTCCAAAATGACGCATCACATATGCTGTTGAAAATGCTGCACATTCCCTTTTGTTTTGTATATCTATCCTATTATTTCGTTTTACTAGATAGTTAGCCGGATAATCTCTTTTTCTTAAAATAGGTATGGGTAATGTCATTAAATATGCATTAATGATTGTTGTTATAATAAACCATAAAATAGCTGTTCAAACTATAAACATACTAATTCCCCCCTTTTTGCTATACTAAGCAATCTTTCAGTAACATAAATTGTCAATTTAAGAAAAAAGTTCTGCCGTTGTAATTAACTTATTCTACACAATCGCAAAAAACCCTTCTTGTTCAACTAAACTGCTTACGTTAGTTTAAGTGTAACATTTCACAAACTAAATCGCTTCATGAAAAAAACAACCCTAGCCTTTAACAGAGCCTAAAATAAACAGTAAGAAAAATTAGTTTTATATATATTTACTTCCATAAATTAGCTATCATAAAAGAAAATGGACTGAATGAGGTGGAACAAATGTCTAAACGAATTTTATTGGTCGAGGATGATGAATCCATTAGTGAAATGGTTGAGAAATATTTAAGAAGTGAGGGTTTTACGATCACGACTGTGAACGATGGAGAAGCAGCGGTTAAGCAAAATCAATCCTCTGCCTTTGACTTGATCATTTTAGATATTATGATGCCTAAGCTAGATGGCTTAGAAGTTTTGAGGATCGTTCGAGAAACTAGTGCTGTGCCTATATTAATTATGTCGGCAAAGGATAGCGATGTGGATAAGGCATTAGGACTGGGCTTAGGGGCTGATGATTATCTTGCCAAGCCTTTTTCATTACTCGAGCTATCTGCAAGAGTAAAGGCTGCAATAAGAAGAGCAACACAATATTCACGGGAGCAGCAAGTAAACGAGGATATAATTGAAATAGGGGATTTGAAGATAGATGTTACTAACTTTTTGGTTATGAAGGGAAAGGAACACATAAAGCTTACTGCGAAAGAGTTTGCTATCTTAAAACTATTTGCTTCCAATCAAAACCGTGTATTTACTAAACAGCAGATTTATCAGTTGGTTTGGGATGATGAATACTACGGGGATGAAAATATCATTAATGTTCATATGAGAAGGCTTAGAGAGAAGATAGAAGAAGAACCATCAAACCCAAGGTATATAAAAACCTTGTGGGGAATTGGCTATAAGCTGGAAGGTTTTTAATATGGTACTCCTTTTATCTTCCACTATTATTTTGTTGTTAGCTTTCATTGGTTTCCAGTACAAAGAAAAAAGAAATCTCACCTCTAGTATTGCCTATACGCACCAAAAGCTTCATAGCATCATCCAAGAGAATTCAGGAGAAAAGGTTTTAGCGCATACCGAGCATGATGAACTCCAGCAGCTATTAAATACAATTAATGAATTATTAGATGAAAAACAAAAAATACTTGCAACTCATACAAGGCTAGAAGAATCCATGCGAAAAATGCTTTCCAATGTTTCACACGATTTGAAAACGCCGTTAACTGTCATTTTAGGCTATATTGAAATGCTAGAAATTGCTCCCTCCCTACAGGAAGAAGAACGGCAACAGCTCCTTGTTAAACTACATACTAAAACAAATGAAGTACTTAAAATTATCCATACCTTTTTTGACTTGGCGAAAATTGAGGCAGGGGACCAACAATACCCATTATCTAAGGTAAACATAAATGAAATATGTCGTAAGAACATTTTATCCTTCTATGATCTGATAACAGCAAAGCACATGCATGTTGAAATTGAGATACCAGAAAACAATTTATATGCATTTGGTAATGAGGAGGCAATAGATAGAGTTCTAAACAATCTATTATCCAATGCATTAACCTATGGTGCAGACGGTAAAAACATTGGGTTAACGTTGAGATACGACGAGTCCAATATTTATATTGATATTTGGGATAAGGGAAAAGGAATCGAAGAGTATCATATCGATCGGGTTTTTGAAAGAACATATACGATGAACGATTCTAGGAATAAACATTTCCAAGGCAGTGGATTAGGCTTAACAATTACAAAGCGGCTTCTTGAAATAATGGGAGGCTCTATTCATCTATCAAGTATCCCTCATGAAAAGACAATTTTTACTACAACCCTGAAGCGAATTACTTTTTAAAGCATAACTTAAGAAATTCGTAAGATGGAAGTAATAAAAAAGAGAGGTTCGTTTTCTATACTAAGAATAGAACGAAGAGGGAGAGGATTCAATGTCATATATATTGAAAACAAATCATCTGACAAAAGTATTTGAAGATAAGGAAGTCGTTTCTCCTGTTAATATGAACGTCCGAAAGGGAGAAATTTACGGGTTTTTAGGTCCTAATGGAGCAGGTAAGACAACCGTCATGAAGATGATGACCAATCTCATCAAACCGACGAATGGAGAGATAGAGATATTTGGTGAAAGGCTAACCGATCAATCATACGAAGTATTAAAAAGAATTGGATCAATAATTGAATATCCGATTTTTTACGACAAGCTGACTGCACGTGAAACACTTCAGCTTCATTGCGATTATATGGGTTATTATAATCAAAATGAAATAGAGCAAGTATTAGATATGGTTAGTCTAGTAAACACAGGAAACAAGCGAGTAAAAGAATTCTCTCTGGGAATGAAGCAAAGGCTGGGTATTGCACGTGCAATTATCACAAAGCCGGAATTGCTTATTTTAGATGAACCAATAAACGGGCTAGACCCTCAAGGTATAAAGGAAATGAGAGATTTATTTCGAATGCTTTCTAAGGAATATGGCATTACCATTATTGTTTCTAGCCATATTTTAGGAGAAATAGAACAATTAGCAGACACAATTGGAGTCATCAACAACGGTAAACTCATTCAAGAAATTTCACTTGAACAATTAACTCGTAGTCAAACGGACTATATTGAGCTGGTTGTTCAAGATATACAGAAAACTTCCTTCCTGTTAAGTGAGAAGTTAAATTTAGTTAACTTTAAATTAGTAGACAATCATTGTATTCGTATATACGATTCATCGCTCACACCACAAATGATTTCCAAGGTATTGTATGAACACGATATTGAAATAGAGGCTATTAGTAAAAAGACAAGTACATTAGAGGACTACTTCTTAAAGCTAGTCAATGGGGGTGTAGTAAATGTTTAAGCTAATGAAGCTAGAGATGAAAAAGTTTAAACTGGGCTCCTATTCGGTTAACGCTGTAATTGCTAACTTTGTTATTCTCGGGTTTATATTTCTAATAGCGTTTATATCTAAAGTAGAAGGTGACCAGGACTTTGTAAATTACCAGGAGGTCTTAACAGTTATCGATTCATTTGTGAGGGGAACCTTTATCATCTTCGCTGCAACATTAATAGCAAAGCTAATAATAGGAGAATTTAAAAATAAA
>NZ_JBAEAP010000275.1:0-6052 GCF_056205495.1 Psychrobacillus sp.
AAAGTACATAAAAAGAGACCAGAACAAAAAATCTCTTCAAAATACAATGTAAGTTGGTTTTCGTTATGGTGGGCATTTTCCGGGACACTGCTTCAACCTCCTATGCTTTGCTTCTACTTAGACTTTAGCTTGGACTGTTTCCTCAGGAGTCGCCACATCCTCTCCAAACAACGATAATAGAGAATTTATTATTAGAAATTAGTTACCTTCAAAAAAATAAAGACATGAAATCAAATTTCTGATTTCACGTCTTTTAATTGAGACTAGTAATATCCCAGCCTTATAGTAAGCTAGTTTACCAAACCATTCGCTGTTTACGTCCAGCTCCTTTATTATCTCTATAATTTTTCTCTTTACCAATACCTAAATAATGTTCCTTAACTTCTGTGTTTGATAGTAGACTCGCAGCATCACCCTGTAAAACTACTCTACCATTTTCCATTATATATCCGTAGTCAGCTATTGATAGTGCAACATTGGCATTCTGTTCCACAACTAAGATGGAAGTACCTTCCTCTTCATTTATTTGTTTTATATTTTGAAATATTTCCTTGACCAGTAAGGGTGCTATTCCTAACGATGGTTCATCTAATAGCAGTAACTTTGGCTTTGCCATGATTCCTCTCCCTATTGCGAGCATTTGCTGCTCTCCCCCCGAAAGGAAACCCGCTTTACGGGAAGCTAAAGGTTTTAGCTTTGGAAAATATCCATAGATTTTCTCTATATCTTTTTTTATATTAGAACGATCCTTTCGAGTGAATGCCCCAGCTGTTAGATTCTCCTCGACCGTCAAGTCCTTAAAAACTCGTCTACCCTCCATGCATAAGAAAATGCCTTTCCTTACAATCACATCAGTAGTTAGTCCCTTCAAGGACTTGCCTTCAAATTCAATCGTTCCATCAGTTAGCTGTCCATCTTCTGCATAAAGTAAACCTGAAATCGCTTTAAGCGTCGTAGATTTCCCTGCACCGTTACTGCCTAAAAGAGCTACGATGTCTCCATTCGGAACATTAAGAGTCGTTCCCTTTAAAGCTAAAATAATTTTTGAGTATACTGCTTCTACATTATTTACCTTTAGCATGCCAGCTCCTCATTTCCACTTTAGTCCTTATAGCTAAAGTAATCTGTTAAAGGCTCCCATTTGCCGCCTTTCACTATGCCTAGACGAGTCTGCTCCGTGCCTGTATGATTGTCTGCACTGAAGCTTACTGGTGCTCCAAGTCCGCCAAGGTCAAAGTTATTTAAAGATTCAAGACCTGATCTAATCTCTTCTCCTGTAATATCTCCGTCTGGATGTTTTTTAGCCGCTTCTTCTATCCCAGCAACCATGATTTTAGCAGCCGACCACCCTTGGATAAATTTCTGATTGATATCTTCTAGTGTTTTTCCCTCACCTTTTAAATATTCCTCTACCTCTGCCATCCCTGGTTGATCCTCGTATGGTAAAGCATGAGATAGAATACCAATATAGCCCTCCGCTACTTCTTCCCCTACTATTGTAATAACTCCTTCACCAGAGGCCCAGTTTAGCCCTATAAACTGGGTATCTATGTTCAGTGTATTAGCATCTCTAAGAATTGTAGCTGTTGCGCCCCAGGTTTCTTGAATAATTGCATAATCTGGATTTTTCTTCTCCATATTCAATAACTGAGATTGTGCTTCGGTAGCTTGTACATCAACAATTTGTTCATCTACAATCTTTATACCAATTTCAGCCGCGTACGCTTTAATATCCTCGATTGGAGAACGTCCAAACGCTGTATCGTTATACAATAATGCTACCGTTGGATCAGAGCCTTTATGGTTATCCTTAATCCACTTTAATACAGTTCTCCCTTGATCGGAGTATGAAGCAGCCACCAAGAAGTTATAAGGACTCTCCTCTAAGTTTTTTAGGTTCTCAGAATACGATGCAGAGAAGAAAGGAAGCTTGTCGCTAGCCACTTGCTGCCGTAATGCCTCTGTGTCTCCCGTTCCCCAGCCAAGTACAGCAGAGACTTTTTCTTTATCTCGCAGCTCTTGGTAAATCTTTTGGGCTTCTGGAATAGAATAAGCGTAGTCCTTCCCATTTAAAACCAAATCTACGCCTTCTATTTCTCCTTTATCTTTAGCATATTTGAAATACGCTTTTTCTCCCTCTGCGTAAGGTGTTCCAACGTCTCCGGTACCGCCAGTAATATCATATAGTCCACCGACAACCACTTTTCTCGAGCCATCACTGCTTTCAGACGTACCTTTCTCTGAACAAGCCCCTAGTAATAACACGAAAAGAATCCCCAATATTGTGTATACAAATTTATTTTTTCTCAACTTCATCAACACTCCCCTTGTTTCTAATAGAAAACGAAAACTAGCTAATAAGAAAATGGCCAAAGCTTAAAGTATTTCTTAAAATTGAGCCAAATATGTGCGAGTCCTCCTGGTTCAAAGATTAAAAATAAAATAATGACAGCTCCAAAAACAAAATCCTTAAAAGCTGAAAATAACTGATAGAAGTCTGGCATAAAAGCTGCCAAAACATCAACAAAGGAACCTAGCAGTACAGGTAACAATGTTATAAAAGCTGCTCCTAGAATTGAACCAAATACACTTCCTAAGCCACCTATCAAAATCATTGCCAGGTACTCGATAGATACATGAAAGTTGTATAGTTCTGGACTCACAATCATTGTGTAATGTGCGAGTAAAGCTCCAGATATACCGACAAAGAACGAGCTAATAACAAATGCCATTACCTTATATTTAAATAAATTAATCCCCATTATTTGTGCAGCTATATCTCTGTCTCGAACAGCCAAAAAGGCTCTTCCAGTTCTTGTTCTCAATAGATTAGTAGCATACAAGACCGTAAGTAACAAAATAATGACACATAAATAATAATATTGTGTATTACTCGTTAAAGAAACGTCTCCAACCTTTGGACGATTCAATACCATTCCAGCAGTACCACCTGTTAAACTATCCCAGCGACTAATGACAAATAAAATGATAACTTGAGCAGCTAAAGTAGCAATAGCCAAGTACAAACCCTTTAGTCTCAGGGAAGGAACACCGAACAAGCCCCCTATTAAAGCTGTAACAATTCCAGCTAACGGTAAAGAAATCCAGAAGCTTAATCCATAGGTGGAGGTAAGAATTGCTGATGTATATCCACCTACACCTAAAAAGGCACCTACTCCAATCGATATTTGCCCAGTGAAGCCCGTCAGTATATTAAGTCCGATTGCCCCAATCGCAGAAATAGAACAGAGAGTGAGAAGGCCAATCCAATAATTAGTAGTAACTAATGGAAGCAAGAGGACCATGGCTACTATTAACAGACCTTTAATCTTGCCAGAGGTTGTTCCAAACATTTTTGCATCATCTAAATAAGAGATCTTATAATTACCACTTTCTCTAACAAACAGATTCCTCATAGGTTCACACCCTCTCAATTGTTCTACTACCAAATAGTCCGTATGGTTTTAACATTAAGATGAGTAAAACCACTATGAATGGAACAACCTCCTTTAAGCCGCCTCCTACAAGTGGATCTATATATCCCCCTGCCATGTTTTGGAGAATACCAATTATAAATCCGCCTACGATTGCCCCGAGAACACTATCCAATCCACCTAAAATTACGACCGGTAGTACAGTCAAACCAATTGCAGACATAGTAGGACTCAAGCCGTTGATATTCCCTAGCAATATCCCACCTACCGCTGCAACAACAGCAGCAATGGTCCAAGTTGCTGCATACACATACTTCACACTAATCCCCATGGACATCGCAGCCTGACGATCATCCGCCACTGCTCGCATAGCAATCCCCATTTTTGAAAACTTGAACAGCAACAAGAATATAGTTAGCAATGTTATGACAATTACAAATGACCAAAGATATACAGGACTAATAATAATCCCTGATATATTTATAGGAGTTGTTGGGAATATTTTAGGAAACATTCTTGTTTGGTGACCCCAAATCATATGAACAGCTCCCCCTAGTAAGCTAGAAAGTCCAATTGTCGCCATAATAACAGATACTACTGGAGCATTTTGAATAGGGCGGATAACTAATCTTTCCACGATTAACCCCAAAATGGCACTGAATATAAGGGTAATTAACAAGGCAATAAAGAAAGGGATACGGTAAGCAGTCATCAAAACTAAACAAATATAGGGGCCAACAATAACAAACTCTCCATTTGCCAAATTTAGTGCACCACTTGCCCGATAAATTAGTACAAACCCTAATGCCACTAGACCATAGATACTACCTACTACCACTCCCGTGACAAGCATTTGAAGAAAGAATGTCATAACGTCACCTCCTGCTCTCTATTTAGTTGAACCACTCTTACGTTATCCATCTCACTCGACCCTACAGAAATACTTTCTCTTTCTGTATACATCCCGTCAATCAACACTCTGTAACGATCTTCTATGAAATTTCTTCTTATTTTATAGGTTCTGGTGAGCTCTCCTTCTTCTATTGAAAATGGTCTGTGTAAAAGTGTGAATTTCTCTACCCTTGCAAAGGAAGGTAAATCTTTCATTAACAATGACACCTGTTGTTCCAAAAACTCTATCACTTGATTGTTTTTAGCCAGCTCTCCATAATCTGTGTAAGCAATTCTTTGTTTGTCTGCCCATCTCCCCATACTGTTCCAGTTCATATTGATCATTGCAGTTACATATGGCTTATTTTGACCAAAGCAAACTGCCTCTAAAATGTAAGGGTTCGATTTTAACTTGTTTTCTATCAGTCTCGGATAAATAACTTGGCCATTTTCGGCAATAATAATATCCTCTAATCTATCTAGCACGTAAAGATGTCCGTCATCCTCCAAGTGACCACAATCACCTAAGGAAATCCATCCATCCCCATCATGCGTACTTTCTACACCTATATAATTTGTACCAACAGCTGAATTTTTAATGTATACTGCTCCATCTTCTCCAATCTTAGCTAGTGTATTTGGTAATGCTTTTCCTGAGCTTCCGGCTCTTACGTCTTTGTCTCTTTGAACAAAAGCTATACCAGCAACCTCAGTCCCTCCATAGGTTTGTTTTAGATTTACTCCTATACTGTGATAAAAGTAAAAAGCTTCCGGATGCAAAGCAGCTCCTGCAACATAAGCTCTTTTAACTCTCGCTAAACCTAAATGATCACGAATGGCACTAAAAACGATAATATCTCCTAATATATACATTGCTTTGTCTACGAAATTGATTGGCTCTTTGTTCAATTCTGCATGGGCAGCCTTATCCCCAAATTTCTTGAAAAAATTGTAAATTGTTTTTTTAAATTTACTTGCTCCCTCTATCCTGTTCGTAAAACTAGACATGATAGATTGATAAACTCTAGGTGGAGCCAGCAATGTATGTGGACCTATTTCCCGAAGATCCCCTAAAACTGTATGTGGGCGTTCGGGGAAGTTAACAACCATCCCTTTAATTAAAGGAGTTACTATCCCTAAAATTTGCTCATGAATCCAAGCGAAAGGTAAAAAAGAAAAATAATCTTCCTTTGTTTTCACGTTATCAATAGTAAGTAGACCTTCAGCCGCATCAATTAGGTTAGCATGCGTTAAAATGACACCTTTTGGCATCCCTGATGTTGCTGCACTATAGGCAATAATTGCAGGGTCATTTTCCAAAACCTCTTCAGGTGGATCAACAAGGAACTTTGCCTTATCTCGCAACAATAATATGCCGTCTGATAGTAAATCCTCAAAGTCTACTAGTTTTGGATGCTTATAATGCCTCATCCCTTGCTTGTTACAAAATATGATTTGCTCAACTAATGGTATTTGCTCTTCAATTCCCAATAATTTATCTACCTGCTCCTGATTATCCACTAATACGATTCTAGCCTTACAGTCATTTAGATAAAACACGACTTGTTCAGGTAATGATTCTGGATAGATTCCTACCGTTACACCACCTAAACTTTGTGCAGCAAGTTGGGTATAAACCCACTCTTGCCGATTATCAGCTATAATTGCTAGCCTTTCCCCTTTATAAAAATCAAAATATTCAGATAATACAATAGATAATTGATTTA
>NZ_JBAEAP010000276.1:0-8933 GCF_056205495.1 Psychrobacillus sp.
TTATACTAGTCTTCCGCCAATGTTTTTTACAATAATAGATCCTAATCCTGTTAGCTCCCCTAAGCTTACAGTTTTAAACGAATCACTAGCCTCTGAGCTAGGATTGAACAAAGACTATCTTAAAAGTGAACAAGGTCTTCAAATACTTGCAGGAAATAGTGCCCCAGCAGGAAGTAAGCCTCTTGCACAAGCTTATGCTGGTCATCAATTTGGCCACTTTAATATGCTAGGAGATGGTCGGGCATTACTGTATGGAGAACAAATAACCCCTGATGGGAAACGTTTCGATATACAACTAAAAGGCTCAGGTAAAACTCCCTATTCTCGCGGAGGGGATGGAAGAGCTGGTCTTGGCCCAATGCTTCGAGAATATATCATTAGCGAAGCGATGCATGGTTTAGGGATACCGACGACACGTAGTCTTTCAGTAGTAACTACTGGAGAATCGATTATCCGAGAAACACTTCAACAAGGGGCCGTAATGACGAGAATCGCTAACAGTCATATTCGGGTAGGTACGTTCCAATTTGCTGCAACCTATGGCACATATGAGGACTTACAGGCATTAGCTGACTACACGATAAACAGACATTATCCTGCGTTGGAGGAAAAAGATAATAAATATTTACTTTTCCTCGAGGAGGTAACGAAGCGTCAAGCCTCACTTATTTCTAAATGGCAGCTAGTAGGGTTTATTCATGGAGTGATGAATACAGATAATATGAGCATCAGCGGAGAGTCTATTGACTATGGTCCATGTGCGTTCATGGACACCTATGATATGAAGACTGTATTCAGTTCAATTGATACTCAAGGACGTTACGCATACGGCAACCAACCAGGTATTGGTGGCTGGAATCTGGCTAGACTCGCAGAAAGTTTATTGCCCCTTATTCATGAGGATCAAGAGGAAGCAATAAAACTTGCACAGGAAGTGTTATCTGCCTATCCAGAACATTTCCAAACAAGTTACTTAAATGGAATGAGAGCAAAACTAGGATTATTCCATGAAGAAGAAGGGAATCATGCCCTCATTCAAGAGCTTCTAGAATTAATGCAGAAGTATAAAGCAGACTATACAAACACCTTCAGAGCTCTAACTATGGAAGAGCTAGATGAAAATGAACTTTTTAAATCTGTTGAATTTAATGATTGGCAAACAAAGTGGCTAGATAGATTAGAAAAGCAACAAGAATCAAAACAAGAAGCAATACAAATGATGAAGGAGCATAATCCTACTGTCATTCCGAGAAATCACCGTGTGGAAGAGGCGATAGAGGCAGCGGTTGATAGAGGAGACTATCAAGTGATGGAAAGCTTAGTGTCAGTACTTCAAAACCCTTACGATTATTCAGCCGATAACCAAGAGTACTCTCAGCTTCCACCAGAATCAAGCTGTGGATATCAAACTTTCTGTGGAACGTGAATGAGATTAAACTTTCTTAACTTAAAATAGCCTACAAACAATATTTGTTTGTAAGGCTTTTTTGTTTTTAAATTTAATATATCTGAGTGTAATTAGACCTAATAATATATGGTAGGTATTATATATCAACTATAATTGAGTCTATTTTAAGACATATCTATAGTTTTTAAAAGATAATATACTGAAAATTGTAATTATACAGATAAAGGAGGATTTTATTTGAGAGAAACGCAATTTTTACGTTTGGTTTCCGTCCTATTAAGTTTAGTATTACTACTTTCCGTGTTACCTTTAACGAGCTTTGCTAACACAACAGACGAAGGTGTGGTAGCAAAGCTTAAGGATAGAGGTTTTAAGACACCAGTAAATCTTGGGATTGGTGCTTCTGAAGTAGTCTTATTAAATGCTGCATTTGGGAAAGAGAATGGAAGAGATGTAGTTTATGCTACAGCGAATGGTGGAGTATTTAATGTAGTCGATGTGAAGGAAAATAAGCTAATATTTTCTCAGCAGTTAGCAAAGGTATCTCAAGTGTGGAGTCATACTATTGCTTCTAATGGGACAGTGTATATTGCTGCACTCGGAGAAGGAAATGTAGGAGAGCTTTGGAGCTATTCTCCAACAACAAAGATTGTCGAAAAGCTAGGAACACCTAATGCTGGACACCAAGCATGGAGTAGTACTACGGATGATAATGGAAACGCATATATTGGTACGTATGCGGAAGGCGATGGTCGTATTTATAAGTATGATGGTGCCACTAAGTCTTTCGTTGACTTTGGAAAGATTGATGCTGACAATGCTAGTTATATTCGTTCTCTCGAATATCATGATGGATACTTTTATGCTGGTTTAGGAGTGGAAGGAAAGGTTTATCGTATTAATGTAGAAACGATGGAAAAAGAAGAAATAACAAAAAATGTACCTGACATTTTAGGGAAGCCTGTCAGCCAGATTAAATTCGTTTATGATATGGCTGTCGTCGGTAACTATCTATTTGCTCGTTTTGATGACGGAGGCGAATCGGCTATACTTTTTTATGATTTGATTAACCAAGAATGGGTGTCAGATAAAAAGCTTGGAAAACTGCATGATGGATCAGCAGATGATTTTGGAAGCTTTGGTTTTATCCAGTTACCGGTCAATGGAGATAAGGCATATGTAATTCACAATCGTCACATTGTAGAAGTTGATATTAATACATTAGAGACGCGTGAAACAGGGATTAGATATGGAGCTGGCTTACGAGGAGGAGCATTTGTAGATATGGGAAGAGAAGATCTTCCGGGTCTCTCTCTAGTCACAATGAATAGGACAGGCCAAATATTTGCTGCAAATCTAGAGACAAATAAAACTGTTACCCTGCCAACAGCTATGCAAGCACTTCCATTGAAACTTCATAACCTTGGGGAAGGTCCAGAGGGTAATCTTTATATGACTACTTATCCTGGGGGACCAAAGGGTTCGAAATATAATATCCAAACAGGGCAATTTGTAACGTATTCCCAGGGACAGGCAGAGGGAATTGTAGCGGGAAATGGGAATGATTTATATTTTGGGATTTACGGAGGTGCTGCTATTCAAAGGATGAATACAGAAACAATGGCGATAGAAACACTTTTTGATCTTAAGCCGGAGCAGCAGGATCGGCCGTACATTATGAAATTTGTAGAAAACAAATTATTAATCGGTACTATACCGGATTATCAAAAGCTTGGCGGGGCGCTTACGATTTATGATTCAGTTACGGAGGATAGAAAAACTTATCGTAATGTGGTTCAGGATCAAAGTATTGTTGGATTAGCCCATAAAGACGGTTTAATTTACGGCTCCACTACAGTAAGAGGAGGGCTTGATATTCCTCCGAGTACCTCAAAGGCAAAAATGTTTATATGGGATATGGAAAGCGAGCAAAAATTGAAGGAATTTGAATTGGATATTCCAGAACTAGATGCTCCTCCAATAATTAGCGGATTAACGTTTGATGATAACGGAACATTATGGGGTGCAGTAGACGGCATTATTTTTGCAATGGACCCCGCGACCCAAGAAGTGATAAAGTATAAAAATATATATCCAGAGATAAAAAATAGGGGTATGTGGAGACCAGTCCATATTGAAATTGGAAAAGATGGTCTGCTATACACAGATGTAGGTGGAAAGCTTACGGTAATAGACCCTTCCTCTGAAAACTTAGACCATGTTTCATTGATCAATTCAGGGCCAGAAATTGACTTTATGGTTCTAGCGAATGACAATGAAGGAAATGAAAATATCTATTATATAGACAGCGATGCAACTCATCTATTTATGATTCCTGTAGTGGATGGTGGAGAAGTTGTAAATCCTGAGGAACCGATTTATGAGACTGTCAATGTTCCGATTAAAAATGCCGGATTCGAAGACAAGGTCAAGAAAGAAAGCATACCGGGTTGGTCATCCTTATTTGGAGCATTTCCATCCAATGCATCCTTTGAAATAAGCGATTTACGTAAAAAATCTGGTAAGAAAAGCTTAAAAATTAACGATACCGATCAAAAGCAAACTGTTTTCGCACAAACCGATTCGATTTCTATAAAAGAAGGAGTCGAGTATACAGCTTCTACTAATCTCTTTTTAGAAGACGGTAGCGTAAGCTTCTTTATTCGTTATTTTGACGAAAAGGGAATACAAGTAGGTAGTGATCGAGACGGTGAAAATATTATCCATATCCGTTACGGTCATAAGGAATGGCAGACGGTAAAAGCGACCGTTACAGCTCCAGAGGGGGCAAAATATGCTCGTCTATTTGCTGGAACATCAAATTACTTTACTACATCTGCTGCATACTTCGATGATTTTAAGCTGAGCTATGAAAAAGAAGTAACGATGCCTGGAAAACCAGGGAAGCCAGATAAACCAGGAAAACCTGAAAAACCAAAACCAGGGAAGCCCGGAAAGCCAGGCAAGTAAGATATTAGAAAAAGAGGAGAAAGTGAATTTTCACTTTCTCCTCTTTTTAATTTTATCTCTTTTTCTTCTTGCCTAGCTCTGCTGCAGCTTTACTTTTTTCTACTATTTTCTCAAATTCTATTTGAACATGCACATGATTATTATCATTATAGGAGACGTCTAAAACCTTGCACTTGCGACCTTTAATTTTTAAGTCTTCGTCTACTGCAGGAATGTTTCTTAACGCTTGAGTTAATACAATTATATTATTTTCATAAAAATGTACTGCGAACATGTGCTTTTCCCCTTTATCAAATAAATTAATTCTAAATTAGAATCTCTATATTTTATGAGATAGAAAGGAATATAGAACAAGAAAATTTGACAAGATAAAGAATGGTAGAAATCGATTGTAATTATGGAGCAGACCAACCGATTATTGACGTTTACCAACCGATTATTTAAAGAAACCGACCGATTAATGGAGCCAACCGACCGATTATTTTCCAAGCATACAAAAAAACGAAAAAGCTACACTATGTGTTTCACTTTTCCGTGGAGGTTTATTATAAATCGGTATGATCACTTTCTAATTCATTAAGCTTTTCATAAATTCTTCTTTTCCTGTAAAGCATGATGCCAGCCTCTGCTATATCATGGATCATTCCTTTATTTGCAAATGCTCCAAATATGATTCCGGCTATGGGTACCATTTGAAAGAGCTTTTTCCATCCAAATTGGTCACGATAGGTGAAAAATACTTCCTGCCAGCCTTTCAACTGGGACAGCATATTCTCTGAAGTCGTTTTATTCTCATGAAGAACCGATAATTCATTTAAAATAGATTCTTTTCCAACGATATCGGCAGACGCAAATTGCAGACACTTAATGATAAACACACGCTCCTGTTTGTCATTTGGATCATACCCATGAATAATCGCAATTTCCTGCAAAGTTTTTAGTGCAGTACCAAGAATCACAGGAATATCGATTGCTAGTGTAAATATGCCGCCAACCCCTGTAGTCGCACCCTGAAGAGTAGCGAATTTCACACGTCCTTTTTGTAACCTTTCACTCAGTACAATCATATCTTTTAATGGAATGTTCCCAACATCCTCTATAGACTCAATAGGGTCGTAAGGAGTAGATGATTTAATCTTATTAATCATCGTTTGTTCATTGATTAAGTATTTACCACCCGTTTGTATATAGCTGCCTATTTCAGAGACAAGTAAGCCAATTTTTTCTTGTATAAAAGCAGGAGTTAACTTATCTAAGACCTTAAAAGGAAGACGTCCGAGCTTTTCCCAAAACCATAAACCCTTCTGATCTTTCTCCCAGGCTTCTATCTCTTCTAAATGTGTATGAAGATAGTCTTTCGTTTCCATCTATCACTACTCCTTATAATAATATCTTATCACTACTATAATCTAATCTTTGTTCAACTTACATACATGACGCGCTTAAATCTTTATCGGTTTCAATAATGTTAAATTACCTGTTCTATGTTACAGGTGCCAGGCACTTGTAACAATTGGAAGATGTTATTTCAGAATAATTGTTTACCAATTCATAATTTTCGTGTTAAACTAGCATTTATATATAATTAATCATAAAATTTTAACATATCAAAGAGCAGGTACATCGTTAAATATGCTATCATGTTTAATATCGGAGGGAACAACATGAAAAAACTCTTACATACATGGAACCAAGTAAGTCTTGTTAAACAAATTTTACTAGGTATTCTGATAGGTGTTATTCTAGCTTTAACAATACCTGAAGCTGCAAGCTGGGTTACTATTTTTGGTGCTTTATTTGTTGGTGCTTTGAAGGCTGTTGCACCAATACTTGTATTGTTCCTAGTTATCCATGCAATTTCTTCTCATAGAAGCGGTCAGCAAACGAACATGAAGTCAATTATAATACTTTATGGAATTGGAACATTTCTTGCAGCACTTGTTGGTGTTATTGCAAGCTTCCTATTTCCGGTTACGCTTACGCTTACGACTGGAGTAGAGGATGTTACACCTCCAAGTAATATTTTAGCTGTTTTAGAAACTCTTTTATTTAATGTGGTTGATAATCCTATTAATGCGATTTTAAATGCAAATTATATTGGAATTTTAACATGGGCTATTCTTTTGGGGCTTACTCTGAAGAATGCTGCCGAAACAACAAAAAATACAATAGCAAATATCTCGGATGCAATCTCACAACTAGTTAAATGGGTTATTAAGCTTGCTCCTATTGGTATTTTAGGGCTCGTTTTTGAAGCCATTGCAACGAATGGTCTTTCCGCTTTAAAAGAATATGGTCAATTAATCATTATATTATTAGGCTGCATGTTATTTGTAGCTTTAGTCATTAATCCTTTAATTGTTTACTTATACGTACGGAAAAATCCTTATCCATTAGTATTCCGCACGTTAAGAGAAAGTGGAATTACAGCTTTCTTTACGCGTAGCTCGGCTGCTAATATTCCTGTAAATATGGAATTGTGCAAAAAGCTAGAGTTGAACAAGGATACGTACTCTGTTTCTATTCCTTTAGGAGCTACCATTAACATGGCTGGAGCAGCAGTTACAATAACTGTCTTAACCCTTGCTGCCGTTAATACGTTAGACATAAATGTAGATATTGCTACCGCACTAATCCTTAGTGTTCTTGCTGCTGTGTCTGCTGCAGGAGCATCGGGTGTTGCAGGTGGATCACTTTTACTAATTCCAATGGCATGTAGCCTGTTTGGTATTCCAAACGAAATTGCGATGCAGGTGGTAGGTGTAGGTTTCATCATTGGAGTCATCCAAGATTCATGTGAGACTGCATTAAACTCTTCCTCTGATGTTTTATTTACGGCTACTGCTGAGTATGCAAAGGATCGTAAAGAAGGAAAAGACGTTATTATTCACTCTTAATAAAAGAAAATCAAGTGCCTCTCTACAATCCGTTGTAGAGGGGTGTTTTTTATACATATTTTAAATGAATAGAAGGATACTAAAGCTAAAGGCCAAAGGAGAATCTTTATGTCCGAGTGTCCACTGTGCAATGCATTCAATGAATTTGAAGAGAACTGTCCAAAGTGTACTAACCCTTTAGAGGACGCTGGCAAGGAAAGTGATTTTCTAGATCCCTATGCTCATTACAACGACCTAGACACCATTAAAATGGCAGACGGCTATTCTCATACAAGCAAGGAAGAGATTTGTCCGCATCTCATTACATGCAATAATTGTGGATATGATGAAGTGAAATTTGTACAAGGAATATGAAACAGCTGAATAATCAGCTGTTTTATTTTTGTGTATTGAAGTAAAATATATGTAATATTGAAAAAATATTTGATGGAAATAAAAGAATTGAAGTCAAAAGCTTATAGGAATGTTGAGAAAGAAAACTGAGGAAATAACGGGTAGCCAGTTCGATAATTAAATGAAACAAAAGGAGAAAAAATTATGAAAAAACTTTATATAAAGCAAAAGGTATTAAGTCTAAGTGGCAAGTTCACCGTAAAGGATCAGCAGGAGAACGATGTATATTACGTAGAGGGCAGTTTTATGAAAATCCCAAAAACTTTCTCTATTTTGAATACATCCAGAAACGAAATAGCCTTAATTACGAAAAAAATGTTCAGCTTTTTACCAAAGTTTTTTGTTGAGGTAAACGGAAAAGAAGTGCTAACGATTAAGAAGGAATTCTCTTTCTTGAAGGCACGTTATTCTATTGATGCTGCTGGTATTGAGGTGCATGGTAACTGGTGGGATATGAATTTCCAGGTGTTACAGCACGGAGAAGTGGTAGGGCAAGTGAGTAAGGAATGGTTCACTTGGGGGGATAGCTATCAGGTGGAAATATGGGAAGAAGAGATGGAAGCTATTATCCTTGCATTAGTTATCGCAATTGACTGTGTAAAGGCTGACCAAGCAGCATCTTCATCTGCTACTGCGTCGATTTAAGCTTTAGATTGTCTACAAGCATTTCAAAATATGATTCTTGAATTCGAAAAACAAGAATCATATTTTGATAAAAAACCTTTAAAACAGTGGTTACTATAATAGTGCTTCAATATCTTTTTCCATATCAATCGTATCGGTAGTAGGCTCAAAACGATGAAGAACATTACCGTTACAGTCCAAAAGAAATTTAGTGAAATTCCATTTGATAGAGTTCCCATGCATAAAATGTGGAACCTTTTCATTTATAATGGAACTCAATATTCGAGCTGAAGGGTGAAAGTGGTTGAATCCTTTAAAAGGCTTTACTGCCGTAAGATAATTGAACAGAGGCTCTGCTTCACTATCTCTTACTTTTACCTTTGAGAACATTGGGAATTGTACACCAAAATTTATCTTACAAAATTGATTAATGTCTGCGTTACTACCAGGCTCCTGGTCATCGAAGTGATTAGATGGGAATCCGAGGACAACAAACCCCTGCTCCTTATATCTGTCATATAATTTTTGCAAATCTTCATACTGATATGTAAAACCGCACTTGCTTGCAGTATTGACGATCAACACTACATTCCCCTTAAATTTTTCTAATGAAACCAAGTTACCACTGATATCCGGTAATT
>NZ_JBAEAP010000277.1:0-1711 GCF_056205495.1 Psychrobacillus sp.
GTACTTTGCATTTCATCTTTAAAGACGTATTGAGAAAGGTATTCTTCTCACCCTTCGCGCCTAACTATACTTCACTTGTGGCATATTCGCATACTAAAAATAAAGAAAACTATACTCTTTGAACGTTTCAAGAACTTCTAAGTCACGATAAGTATTATATTAACCAAAACTAAACACTCATTGGTTTGTACAGACACTTCCTTTATCATATATATTGAATCCTTATAAATGCTTTGAATAATTTATATTTGTTAAGATTGTAGACCCTTATGGTAAAAACAGTGTTGATAATTAGGCTTTTACACCATAAATAAAAAACCAGGCTGCACATAGAATGCAAGCCCAGTTTTTTTGTTAAGCGTTTATTATAGACTTTTTAAAGGATGGTTTCACTTCTGCGATAATAATAGCAGTAAAAATCAGACAGCATCCTAAAATCATTCTCCCTGTTAAAATTTCACCTAATAATAATACAGAGAAAAAGGTTCCAAATAAGGACTCTGTCGACAGAATTAACGCAGATTTTGTTGGATCTGCATACTGCATTCCAATATTTTGACATACATAAGCAATTAGCGTACAAAAAACAGCCAGATATATTATGGTTAAAATACCCTCCACACTTGCAGAAGTAGGAATTTCTCCAAGTGTAAGAACACCAATCCAACTAAAAATCGAAGCTACGAAGAATTGGACGATTGTTAATGCTAATGCATCATCTTTTTTTACAAAGATATTCGTATAAAAAATATCAAATGCAAACGCGAATGCGCACAGTATCGATAACATATCCCCGAGATTAATGGTAAGTGAATCTTGTAGAGATAAAAATCCAATACCTACAATCGCAATGATGGCTGCCAAAATCTCAAAATGGTCGAATCGACGTTTATAAATGATGTAAGCAATAATAGGTACAATGATCACATTAATCGCTGTTAAAAAGGCATTTTTAGATGGAGTTGTATACTCAAGCCCTAGTGTTTGTAATGAAAACGCAATAAATAAAATAGCACCTAATATAGAACCTTTCCAGAAAACACTTTTTGAAATAAGTTTTAGTTTTTTAGAGAAAATAATGGCTAATAGAACTGTTGCTAATGTGAAACGGAGCGCCATTAATTGCATTACACTCCAATGTTCTAAGCCTACTGACATTCCCACAAATCCGCTCCCCCACATAACAGCGGTAATAATCATTAATAATTCACCTTTATATTTCCTCATGTTAGACCTTCTCTCTAATTCATAGCAAAAATATATCAATATAAGAATCATATTATTACTTTTTCACAATATCAACTAGACAATAAAAATTTTTTTAATTTTTGTTATAAACTATCTCAAAGTAATTTCAATTCGCATAGATTCTCATAATCTTAGAAAATAAAATAGGACTGCCAAGTAATAGACAGTCCTTACTGTATTATTTTTCTATTCTTACTAGCTGAGTTTTTTCTACATCATATTTCAATCCATCAGCACTTGGATCTTTATCATATTCGAGTACAGCCATCGTTTTTTCTATACCTTTTATGGAATCCCAATCTGCATCATTGACGATTAGGAACATATCTGTGTATGTTCTACCTTCACCAATGATTAAATTGCCTTCATATTTTACGTTTTCCATAGCATCCAGTTTTTCCACCCTTTCCTTTGCAAAAAGTAATCCTTCACCTTCTGAAACTTTCGAAAGAGAACTAATTAT
>NZ_JBAEAP010000278.1:0-3426 GCF_056205495.1 Psychrobacillus sp.
ATTAAAAAGGAAAACGGTTCCTGACAAAGTTAGAATTGAAAAAGGGAAGATAATAATGAGTAAGAGAAAAAGTAAAAAGAAGAAAAATATAATAGAAGAGGAAGAACTGTTTGGAGAATTTGCTTTTATTGCAGGTTATACAGAAGGCGGGGTCCCATATGGGATTTTGCATGAAGATTGGGATGAACTGAATTACCCAGAAGTGGATGAGAATGTCCAAGAAAATGAAGTGCTTCCTTTTTAAAAATAATTAGAAAGCAAAGCTCTGATAAATAGAATTATGGAATATTTGAACATAATAGGTAGGAGACTCAAGTGGAGGCTTGCTTTGAAGAAAGTATGACAACATCCATGCATCCTGCCGGCTCGAAAATAACTTTTAGTTGAACTTTCCGAGAAAGGTGCAATTTAATATTAGTTTTCTATAAGAGGCTGTAACTAAACTAGTATTAACTAAAAAAAGTGAAATCGGAAACTCGATTTCACTTTTTTCTTCATTTGATGATTAGAAATCCCGTAGTAAATTTAAATAGAAGCTCCGAAAGATTCATCGGTCGTAAAATTTTTGTGTGTTTCTCAATCTCTTTTTAGATTAAACCCCAAATCGCTGTCTATACCCACATTTTCTACACATTTCTTCAACTGCTTCTCTTCGTGTAAATCCATCATATAGGGCATTTGCGCGCTCGCCTTCAATTATTTCAGAGAAGGGGGTTTTATTGATATTACCTAGGTTTATGACACCTTCACCGTCTAAACAGCAGGGCACTACAGTTCCGTCTACCAGGATAGCAGCTTGACTTCGAAGAGCATGGCAGAAACCTTTCCCGTCGTCCTCTGGAGCCTGTAGACTTGGCCATTGGAATTCGTGGTCTTGGTTTAAGAAGACGTTTGGAGCGATTTTAATCCCTTTACCTGGTTGTACCTTTTCTTCAATCTTGAAGTCTAGGTTGTACTCATTTTCAAGGATTTCTAATGTTTCTCTATTTCTCCGCTGTACTAGGTCTGACACCTGGTCTTGTTGGAGATTCCATAAACGGTAAGAAATAATTGTGTTATGCTCTCTCGAATCGCGTACAAATTCAAGGATATCCCCTAAGTACTTTTCACGATTCTCAGATCCTTCATGACCATCAAAGCTGTGAAGAGAGAAGTTGATTTGACGAAGTGCTGGTTTACCTAATAATTTTTCTCTATTCTTTTTGATTAACGTTCCGTTAGTAGTGATGTTAACCTTAAATCCCTTTGCATGAGCAGCATCTAGAAGCTGATCGATACGAGCGTGGAGTAGTGGCTCTCCTTTTACATGCAGGTAAATATATCTCGTATGGTCCTTTATTTGGTCAAGGATATTATTAAATGCATCTAATTTAATAATGTTAGCCTTTCGAGCAGTGGGTGGACAAAAACTACAAGCGAGATTACAGACACTTGTAATTTCTATATACATCTTTTTAAAAGTTTTCAAGTTTTCTTCACCGTTCCAGTTCTATTTGATAAACAACTATAATCATTTTAACAGAAAAATATTTTAGGGGGAGAGCTTTCTAAAAGTATATTTTGCAGTAGGAGGAAAACACTCACATTTTGCCGAATGAAGCATTAGAAACATGCTTACAAGGAGGCAGTCTAATTGGAGAAAAAAATTCGTTGGGGAGTTTTAAGCACGGCAAGGATTGCAAGAGAACAGCTTATCCCGGCAATCCAAAGAGCGGGCAATGCAGAGTTAGTGGCTATTGCAAGTAGAGGAAGTAAAGTGCATGAGGTTGCAAAGGAATTAGAAATTAATATCGCTTATGAAAGCTATGAAGAGCTCCTTGCCAATCCAACTATTGATGCAATCTATATTCCCTTACCTAATCATTTACATAAGGAATGGGTGATTAAAGCAGCTAAGGCCGGGAAGCACGTACTTTGTGAAAAGCCAATTTCACTTACGTCCCAAGAAGCAATCGAGATTATTGAAGTCTGTAAGGATCAAAATGTTAAGTTCATGGAGGCTTTCATGTATCAGCTCCATCCTCAGCATAATCGTGTGAAAGAGCTCATCGCGTCCGGTGTTATAGGAGAGATCAAACTGATAACTGCCAGCCACTCTTTCTATATGGAAAATAGACAAAACGAGTTTAGAATGAATCCAGAGATGGGTGGGGGTAGTCTATTCGATGTAGGCTGTTATTGCATCCATGCCATTCGATACATGACCGGAGCAGAACCTGTTAGGGTGCATTGTATGGCAGATCTAGATAAGGAAACTAACGTTGACATAAGTGCATTCGGGACTTTACAGCTAGACAATGGTATTCATGCTACGTTTAATTGTAGCTTTGACATGGCTGGGAGAAATGAATATGAAATAGTGGGTTCTAAAGGAACGATTAAAGTGCTATATGCATTTCGTCCTGACCAAAACGGCGGCTTAGGTAAAATAATGATTCAACAAGATGACATGACAAGTGAAGAAAATATTCCTGGTGATCTTTATCGAATAGAGGTCGAACACTTCTCCAATGCTATTTTAACGAATACAAATCCCGAGGTGACAGGCGAATTTAGTATTGGAAACATGCGTGTAATGGAGGCCTGCCTAGAGTCGATTAAAACGGGAAAAATTATGCAGATGGTAAATTAACAAAATACAGAAAGAAAAGCTAAACTCTTACTAGAACAGTTGTAAGAGTTTAGCTCTTCTTTTTTTAAAGACTCATTCTGTTTCCTTATAAACAAAGTAATCAAAATCAGCAGGGATGCTTTGACCAGATGTATCCTGACATTGCATACCAACAAATGCCCCTGTAAAAAATCCTCCGCCACGAATATAGTCATCGGATAATTTATGGGAAGCAAAAGAAAGAGGAATCGTTGTCCAATGATCACCATCCAATGAATACGAGTATTCATAAATAGATGTCTTAACCTCTACACGTAGATATACATACTCTGCATCTTCAGGTAGGACAATCTCTTTTCCTTGGAGTGGCTGGTCAAATACAAAGTTATCACATGTACTTATCTCCAGAATCCGTCCATTTTCCTCGTGCCAGGAAATCTGTAGCGCTGTCCAATTTTCTGTGTTGTAATAGTTCACTAGACCCGCTGATTGCTGGAAGGTATTTGGGTGGAAGGCAACTTTAGTTTCTGCAATGAAGTTAAAATGCTGCCAACGTCTTGCTATAAACGCCTGTGTAAACTTAGAAGTTAAAGATTCCTTTCCATAAAGACGCAAATGACCAGGATTGTCTTTTAGTGAAACAACGTGTTCCCCTAGTGGAATTCTCAATGATTGAAAATGAGCATTCAATGATTGTTCGTTAAAATCATCCTTTTCCTCAAAGTCCTTTTCCCATACAACTTCTTCAATCGCTGGTCCTTCAATTTCTAGTGAGGGACCATTTCCATTTACGACATATGGCCAGTCATTTTTCC